>DAIDMG010000006.1 GCA_027449105.1 Acidiphilium sp.
AGCGTTTGAGCTTCTTTCTGATCTTGGCCAAGCGGCCACGCGTCCGTTCGTTCCACATAAACAGCGTGAATCACGACACCCACTCAGCCGCAAGGTCATTTTTCAAAAAGTCTCTAAGATATCTCCGAGCAGGCTCCCGAAAAAACTGGATGCGAAAGAGCCACTCTCTTCGCTTTCCCCATCCTCATAGTCATCGTCCTGACGACGGTGCATCAAAGCCTCCTTCGTCCTTGGCCACGACAGTCGCTCGCATCGTGGCCTTCGCTCCCGCTATCACCGCTGGATCAATCAAGCGCCGAGCAATGAAGATCTCAGAATATTTTCGGCCGCATCAAATGAGGCCAGTGGCATGCTGTTCTACCTCGGTGTTGGACAAATTCCCTTACAGGATGGCAGCTGATTCCGAAAAGGAATCGTTACGCGGATACGCGAAACACCCAGCTATTCCGGGGCTTCTGAGCTCAATAGGTGGCACATCAACCAGTACAAAATCGCCGATTCAATTATACGTCGTAATTTGCGGCATGGATGTCACACGCTCGTGTAATCACACCTTTGTGTTGGCCGTGCGTGGGTGCATAAATTCCTGAACCGCTCGAGGCTGTTCGGCAGTCGTGTATGCGTGCCCCTTTCAAAAGCACGGACCATTATTCGTTGTGGAGCAAGCGTACTTGGCAGGCCCCACCTTGGTGCAACACGACCGCGTGGACAGGCGTTTGTGAAATCCGGGCCCGGCCCGACAAATGGAGAAGTCCTGCAACCGAAGGATTTGCGTTGGCAGTTCTGACCAATAAAAGGAGATGCGACCAGCTTGTCGATGATACAAAATTTGGTAGGTAACATCATGCGCCCATGTGTCGTGTACGCCTTGGATGCGTCTCTGCGTCGGTCGTACGGCCCACCTACTCACTGCATACTGATCTAACCTCTTCATGACACAAAAGGTCGGCGCCGGACTCCATCTTGGTTACCAAAGATCCAATCGCACCCTCCATTGGTTAGATCCTCGCCCGTGAATGAATAAAAGGGTGCGAGACGCGGTTCTCGCCTTTCAGAAAAAGGGGTGCCTATATGCCGCTGCCCAGTTTAGGTTGATACGACCTGTTCTTCGTGCTGGAGCCGCTGATCGGACAGCATTTTGCCCCGCTAGTGATTGTGTTAGGCGGTTTTACGTATGCATGCGCGGGTCAGCACAGCGGGCGTGTGAAAGCTAACCTGATGGTGGTAACATTCTGCCAGATTTGGTTTGCGATCTGGTTGCGTCCGTTGCTGACCAAACAAGCGCAGCGACCCATCCCAAAAACGTCCATCCCAGAAATAGATTCAAGATCAGTATAGCAGCGGCGTTGCGATGGTCGCGGAGAATCGCCACTATGGTTGGCAAGAAATATAGCACCAATAGCCCGATCATGGCCATCATTATGAACATTTGTCACCCTAAACTTAGTACCATCTCGCTTGAGACGAGCCTGACGCCTACGCGTACCAGCCGTCTCAAATCAACTATTACCAACACGCGGTGTCCGCCCTGCGACCATCGCCATGACGAGCCACGCGTAATGTTCTTGTGACGCTTCGACGAAGTTTGTCGTGCGTCGCTCAACAAGAGAAGTTCAACAAGTCGGTTGTCTCTCTACACATGAGATCGCGCGTCATCCGGAGGTGCATGTTATTCCAGATCATATGTCGTTCTACTCACGGCAATTGCATCATCTAAATTGCACGCAATATGCGCCCGATTAGCACTAGGAACCCGGTAATAATCAGCACGGCAATCCAGCCGTTTGGGGCTTTGATGCCGAGCACGCGCCTAATGCGATACTTCCGCGACGTTCGCGTAAAGATCCGTCGTTTGAAACGGGGTATTTTGCGTCCGGTCTTCATCATCCATTTTCCCACGCCATCAATGCACGCACGAGGATATGATAGAAAGAGCTGCTCGAAAGAATGGCGGAAATACTCCCGCTGTGCGATAGCGTATCAAACTCGGCTGCCTTAGCGGCGTTGCATAGGGACCTCGATCTGTTCTTTATTGCACCCACGACATCATTACCCCTCTATGTTGTCGGAAACGAGTATGACTGAGAAGCTATCATTGTGAAAGGAAGCAACGCTTGACCGATCCGCGCAAGCAGGGGCGGAAGGAAGGCGGAGTTTATGGTACGACCGGCACGTTGTTCATCATAAAATAAAGAACCTGCATCGAATGCGCTCCAAAGGAGGTGTTTATGGACGAATTGCGTGAACTGTCTGAGCGCTACTCGCCTGCCAAAGGCTATTATGTTTGTGGCCTGATTTTTTGCGAAGACGGGAACTTCTATGTCGAAACAACCGTCAGGTTGCGAGGCAAGACATATTTTTCTGATCCCCTCCCCGTTCCTCGTAGATTGCCACATTCGACCAAGGAAAACGCGATTAAATCACTGGAGGAAATTAGGACCTTTGCCGAAAGCCTTGGATTTGGATTCGAAATCGAAGATCGAAGCACTAGGCTGTAATCATTACTTTCCCCAAACAAATTCCAGATTGCACTTGGCATGGGACACTGGAGCACGGATACCCTGATTCCAGCCTGAAAAGGCCACGAAAACAGCACGACCGGCGAATGTCTTTAACAATGGGCTACGGACAACCTTCAAAGACAAATTAGAGTGGAGGCCGTGATGTTCTGGACGTTGCCGCCTCGTTGGCTTTTGCAGGTGACGATTCAGGCCGGGGTGACGGATCATACATGCCCTGTAAGGGCGTCAATCGGAGAAAGCTGCATTGGTTTGAAGGAGGCGCCGACCAGTCTGCGGGCGGAGATCAGTTGGCGTCATGCAGGCGCCTGCCAACCGCTGACACCGTGCGAAAGTCCCTTTGGTATTGACTGGGTCCAACCGACTCGGAGTCGATATAGGCAAATAGCTGGGGTCAACCGTTCTGCAGGCTGATGCAGAGTAGTCATCGCAGGGCGTCCTTTGCTGATCTTGTTCCGTGCTCCAGGTCACGACAGATGATCGCTATGAGTGTTCGTCTGCCGCGACCCGCCCGCCAGTTACTCGCAGCTCGCACCGTCATCAGCGTTGGCCAAGGCGCGATGGGTGTGGACTTTGCACTCTATGCCAGAGCCCTGCATTGGTCGCCGGGCTTTCTGGGCGCAGTGGTCGGCACTGGGATTCTTTTTGGTGGGGTATTAACCGGCGCGGTTGGGCCACTCTCTGATCGCTTCGGCCGCAAGCCTTTTCTGTTGGCGTATCTTGCGGCAGTTTCGGCGGTGGCCGGCTTGGCAACTTTTTCGGCGAATACGGTTGTAGTGGCAGGCGCCGCAGTCGTCGCAGGCTTCGGGCGCGGCGCTGTCGGGGTGCCAGGGCTTTTCGGTGCGGTACAGCAGGCATGGCTGTCCGACCAGATAGCCGGTCCTGGATTAAGCCGTGCTTTGGCGCGCAACGCAGCAATGGGCTTTTTTGCTACCGCCGTTGGGACATTTTTAGGTGGTTTGCCGCACCTATGGCGTGGCGCTTTGCCGGGAGCGCTTGGGTACCGGCCGCTATTCGCATTGGCAGCGATAACAACCTTCGTCTCGCTCGCGTTGCTCGCCGTCGTGCCGGAATCACGATACATGACACCCATGCAATCGGGGTTGGCCGACGCAGACAGCGTCCAAGCCGCCGAAAACCGGCTATTAGTTCGAGTGGCGGGAATCAACGCGCTGAACGGAGTGGGAATCGGATTGGCGGGGCCGCTGCTGTCATGGTGGTTGGCTGAACGGTTCGGCGCTGGGCCCGGGCAGATTGGCCCGGCAATCGGGCTTGTGCTGTCGGCCGCCGGATGCGCGAGCCTGGTGGCGGCTCGGCTGGCAACGCGATACGGATTGGTGCGAGTGGTATTAGGGATGCGCGCGGCTGGCCTAGCGCTTATGGTCGCGATGCCGTTTGCACCGAGTTTTGGCTGGGCGATAGGGGCCTATGCGGCGCGCACGGTGTTAAACCGAGGGACGGCCGGCCAGCGCCAAGCCATCGTGCTCAATGCAGTCCGCGGCCATCGCAGGGGGCTTGCTGCAAGCGTAAGCGCCGTGTCAACGCAGTTGCCACGTGCGATTGGACCCTGGGTAGCAGGATTGATGTTCGGTGCAGGCTGGTTCGCCGCCCCATTCCTGTTGGCCGCGACTTTTCAGGGGGCATATCTGGCGTTGTACCGGCGCGTGTTTGGCGATGTAGACAGGAAACTTTCACGGCGTCCTGCGATATTCATGGACTAATTCATGTTGATGTTGGCAGCTCTTCAAGCAAGAGAAGAAGACAAAAGGCTGGGGCAATAAGTTTGTCCTTGACGGAAATCGGCCCGTCCGTTCCGATGCGCGATTGCTCGCCATAGCCAAGTGTTTGGCCGTCGTGTCGGAACCTGACCGCCTCACTTTAAGGGGGTCAGAACCCTTTAGGTTTTGCATCTCCATGGCCATGAAACCGCTTTTTCTCACGCATGCCGTTTGTGTTGCTGCTTGCCGACGTCAGTCTGCTACTCGGCGTCACCTAGCAAAAACATCACCTTGTTGTTGTCCGTCGTGTGCGGGCGCTGCGAGCTTCATCCTGTGTGGCATGAAATGCGCGCGTCGACTCTTCAGCGCGCCGATGGAGACTCTCTACGAGCAAGCGACAATGCCTTGTGACGAGTGTCAGACACCGAGTGTGCCCTCGAAGGCAGCGTTAGTGCGTTGCCGGCCGGTGTGTAATACGAACCTGAAAACAAATATGCAGCGACTGAATTGCCGGTGGTTTCCCTATCAAGATCGGGCCTAGCTATTGAACACGACAATCCAGTTTTATGTTCATGTTTGACGCCAAATTCAGGTCTCTAATAAGCAGAAAATTTTAGCCCCATGTTCACCTGACATGCTCCATTTTCAGTAGTTTATACTGCTTATTGTCTTTTAATTATGAAACGCAAAAAGCTCGGCGGCGTACCAGGCCTTATTAACCCATTGATTGTAAGATATTATTATCCCTCGCTGTAGCTTCGTCAGTAAAACGCTCGGATTAGGCGCAACCTGCGGCTATTTGGTATGGACCGTTCTTCGGCAAGAGGTAGCCCCCCTCGCCTGCTCAGTACCTATTTGCTTCGGGCCCCCGTTGTCGTGCTGTCAAACCTTGACACCTCGGCGTGCCAATACGGCGGCGCATTTTCCAATTTGCAGTCAGTCCTGATGTAGGAAACCCGGCTGGAGCCTGATGAAGCTGGGACGCTATTAGACAGTATGACTCGGTTTTCCTTTTGGTAAGGCTGTCTCTTTCAACAAAGGCAGAGCCGTTAAAAAAACGGCCCTGCCAAGGCGTTAGCGCTTAGAAATGTTCCACTCTGGAGGAGGTCAGTTAGACATCCATATCGGAGCGCAATCAACACCGATTCGTCTATTCACTTTTTCGTGAATTCGGCGCGTTCAGGGGCCTTGATAAGGCCAATAAAATTTTTTTGTTGGTAATGTATACCGCATACACCAGTAACGCTTCCCTATTCCACGACTTTCTAGCATGCGAAGATCTAGCTAAGGCGTTTTGGCCTACCTAAAAAATTTCTTGGCGGAACTGATTAGACCTGCCGCCGAAGTCGTTGGTAAAAAACAGAAAATACGCGTAGCGTGAAAATTTCATGCTCGTTCCTGATAGCTCGTCTACGGTATTAGCGCCGAATGTTTGGGCACATTCGATAGCTGTTGCTGAAACTCCTCTGCGGGACGGCACAATGCTCAAATGCCATGACACAGACATAACAATCTATGGGCCATTACTTGTCGGTTGTTGTTAAATTCAATCCATCTTGGTTATGTACGACGTCATGTCCGAAGATTTTTAACTGTCACCTCAAGATCTGTATGGCATAACCGGTGATGGCATACCTATTCTGGAAGTCATTTGCCGAGCCGCAACTGGTTCGTCTATAATTGCGTCTGGATAAAGAGACGAGCAGTGGCGTCCCACATCGTGGCCAGATGACCGTATAGTCTCCGAAATTGACGCAAGAGAAGTTTTCCTCTTCTGTCAATTTGTGCCTGCTGGCCCGATTTGTAACAGGTAACGCTCCTGTGCTACCCGTCAAAAGTCACGTCTGTAATATTCTGGAACGTTTATATTTTTTGCTACCGTACCTGCCCCTCAAAAACTATTTGGCAATACTAAAAATGCAACTCCTGTTATTTAATTATTGTGCAAATTACGTTGACAGAGTCTTTTATGGGTAAAATACGCTGATGTCCTCGATGGAGACTGACATGTTAGCAACATCAGTGGCGAATTGATGGCCTAACAAAACTTTGACGCATAGGAAGTTTGATAGATGTCTAGTGAGACAAGTGCTCTCCTTCGGACGCGATCAAAGGTCTTCTCTCCGCAATATTTGTAACTGTCTTACGGATGCATGGATGCTCATCGAGCATATCGTCTCTTTTGGACGCCAGAAATGCGGTGGCCACCGGCGTTCGGTACGTCCGTTCTAAAATAACAAACAATAAAGTAACTTTATGCTTAATGTGCTAATGGTAGGTAACAAGCGGCATTAGCAGCCACAAGCATCGCTCATTCTGACAGGCGCGCCTGACATGGCCTTATGCGGAGTCAAGAGAGAGCTTTTCTCAGCAAAAAAAGGCAGACACTGCACGTATCGATTTATACTTCGTGAACATGGTCAGCGAAGGATCTGTGCGCGCAGCGAGGAAATATGACAAACTCGGGACATTTTTTTGAAGGTTTAATGAAATCAATCACGCCGGCCTTCATTCCGGTTGTTCTGCTTGTCCTGCGCCAGTAAGCGGAAGCGGGCATTGCTGCCCCATATGCTAAAAAAGTCAAATAAATGAGGAGAGCTTTGGTGAGAGATAGACAGCCGACAATCCCCATACCGCTTAATGCAAAGGCGCTTGGCGCTTTGCTATTGACCAGTACGGCGCTCATGCCCGCGAGCGCGTTCGCTCAGACACTAAACGCCGGGACGGTAAGTGCAAGTGCCGCAACGGCATTACCTGGGGCCACAACCAGCCCGAGCCAAAAGCAGATTTTCAAGTCTACCGGAACAACCCGTGTTCTCAGCCGCAAGATCATGGACTCTGCAGGCCCGGTTGCCGGCGCAGCGCAGGTTTTGTCCTACTCTCCCGGTGTGGCGGTTACTGGGTACGGCAACAATGGCTCGAGCAAATACACCATTACTCTCGACGGTGTGCAACAAGGTTGGGGAGGTTTTGGCGGGTTTAGCGGCAATGGCGCAGTCGCCATCACCTTTGATGGCGTTCCGGTGGTCGACCCATCGACGGACTTGTTTCAGTCTAACATGATACCGCAAGCTGGTATGCTCGCCAGCACCAATGTGACATACGGCCCAGGCGATCCCGTCGACCGTTGGTATAATAACATTGGCGGAAGCGTTGAGTATACACCGTTACAACCTAGTGCAGGGCCTGGAGGTGACATCAACCTTACCTATGGCAGCTATGGTCAGAAAAATGTCGAATTCGATTTGCGCAGCGGCCTATATCACGGCTGGTCGACGATCATTGCCGGTGGGGCTGGTAATGGCGACAGCTTCCGAGAGGCGGTCGATGGCTTTAAAAGCCCTAATGAAAATTACTCTATTTATCTCAAGACCGTTAAACAATTTGCTGCTGGATCGGTGGCATTTGGAGGTTATTTCGCGCGCAGTTCCGGCTACCGTGTTCCGGTCATTCCTACTACGCCTCAAGCAGGTGTAACCGTTACTGGGAATCCTGGCGAACCAGGTTCCATGCTCTACAGCCAGCAGACATCCGGCTTCCTCAGTGCGCTACCATTTAGCACGTACGAAAAATTGGATAGCGACGCACTCTGGGTAATCTACGGCAGAGAGAATTTCCGGCTCAACGATGAAACGACCCTTCATAACTTAACATGGTATGAAAATTTTACTCGGACGCATTCGAGACTCAATGATTTGTTCAGCACGGGAGCGCAGCAAGACGAGTATAACAGTCCATACACAAATGTGTTTGGAGACAAATTGTGGCTTACGGAAAGGCTCCCGTTCAACACCTTGAGCCTTGGTGGATACTACATTCACGACACCTACAATTCACGGAACAATTTTTACAATCCAACTATCGGCGGTGACAGGGCAGTCGTCAATATCGGAGGCAAGATTCGTTCATCCTATTTTAACCAGGATGATTTCGCGTTTTTTGTACAGGACGATATTCACCTTTTACGCCATCTTCATGTCATTCCCGGAATCCGCTTCGTAAGCTTTCAGACTAGCTATTCCAATGGTAGCTTGCAGGACTTCGGATTTGCACCTGGTGTTGTGCTATCAAGCCACTGTCCCTTAAACGGTACATCTACCAACGGGAACGCCACCGATCAGGGCGCTAGTTGCGATGCGAACGAAAGCCGGAACGGTGTTGAGCCGTCATTGTCAGCAAATTATCGGGTTCTCCCGTGGATGTCAGTTTATGGTAGTTACGCAGAGGCGCTCAGAACCCCATCACTGGGTGGTGGCGGCGGGTTATTCCAATCAATCGATCCAAATTCGTATCATCTCGAACTTGGGCAGGAATTTCAGGCAGGGGCAAAGTTCCATGTTCAGAATAATGGAATTCTACGCAATTTTCTGGCTGGCGTAAGCTATTTCCATCTGCGATATGCGAAACAGTCCCTGAAATATACGCTCGCCAACGGTGATACGATTTCAGCGAATGGGAGTTCGATCTACAAGGGCGTAAATGCATTTGCCGATGACAATCTTATCTACAACCTTTTCGTCTATGGAAACGCTGCCTATGTTGACGCGAGTTACCAGAACTACGTAACGGGCGCGGGAGCAGTGAAGCCAGGCACGAGTTATGCCGGAAGCAGCGTGCCCTATGTACCAAAGATCAGCTTCAATCTTGGGGGTTATTATGACTATCCACTACATGGCATGCTGATACAGCCACGGGCGTGGTATCAATATATGGGTACACAGCACCTGTTCAATAATGTTACGGGAGCACCGAGCAACCAGACTATGCCTAGCTATGGTACGTTAAACGTCTCAATAAAGATTGAGGCGCCACTAAATTTGGCATACGTCGGAAAGAAAACGGTCGATTTTACGCTGACAGCGCTGAATGTAGCCAACAACCACTACAATCAGTATGAATATATATCGTCCGGGGGGTATTTTGGAACACCAAATGGCGGTTACACATTGGCCTATCCGGGCGCGCCATTCAGCGTATACGGTAGTGTCGGCTTGCACTTCTAAGGCTGCGGCTACGGCTTCGTCAGGAGGCGGCGCAGTCTCATGCGAGTTGCGCCGTCTTTTTGTCGTAATGACCAGGTGCTAAAATTCGCTGTCGTGACGCCACCCCGGCGACACGAAGGCTACGTGAATTGAGAGCGAGGCCGAACCAGTGGCGCTTTGAAGAAGGCTATGAGGCTATCATGACCGACGATGCGCGTAGTTTCTGAACCCGCTTGCGGCAGTTTCATGAAGTGGCTTCGTACCCCACGAGTAGGCCAGCACGATGGCAGACGATACGCGAGCGCTGGAAATTGCCGTCGTGCTCTGAGGCTGGAGGGTTGTTTGACGATCATGCTGGCGGCTAATCTTTTGGGCTTCCTACCCTCCTTCCCGGTTTGAAATGGCTGTTTATTCGCGCTCAAAGCGGCGACGATGATTTGCGATTAGTCGATGATCGAACGTTAGGTATGTGGCCGCACCTGCCTCCTGCGCTCCGCACCCGCATATAGCCGTCATCGCAAGGAAGGCCACAAACGTCAGGTCTAAGGCGATGGGAGCCAAGAAATCTGGTGGTCACAGATGCTGCTCCCAAGTTTTGGAAGAGAATTCAAGGTTCGGCAGTTTCCCCGCTGCCAAATGCTGGATTGCTTCCTGCCAAAACATCATATGCAAGCATTGGAAACTTGATCGCACAGGAGATCAGGTACCGCTCACGGCCGCGCAATCGCTTTCTACCCGGACACAAAAGCGTTCGAGCCGATTACGGCGACCTAGCCGCCGATTCTCCGTCGCGAAGCGTCCCGGGAACCACGGGCAAGTCTGGATGTCGCGTCCAATCCGCCATTGAGCCGGTGTATAGTGCAACATTTGGGTCTTTCTCGACTTCCCGCAAAACAAACCAATCGCCTGAAGCCAAATAAGAAGTGTTACAGAACGTGATCATCGGCTTGTTCATGTTGAGGCCGGCCGTCTCAATTTGCGTTTTTATTTCCGATTCCGGCCGGAGCCCTTGGCCAGTAGCCGTTAACATGTATTGAATAGGGAGATTAATGGCGCCGGGAATGGTACCTGCTTTCAATACAACCGGTGATTTCACTTTTCCTTCGAACTGTTCTGGTGGTCGCGCGTCAACAAGAATAGGCGTACCATTCCTCATCGCGGCTTCAACGGTCGCTGCTGTCGCCATGTATCCCGGCTGCAATTTTCCCGTGAATGTAACCGCATGTGGTGTTGCGGCGCCAGTTTCTATCGGGTCCGTGGAGTCAGATCTCCATGCTTCGTTACCTCCATTCAGAATCGAGACATAATGTTGACCTTCTGCGTTCAATGCCCAATAAATCCAGGTTGCTGCACTGAACACGTCAACTCCCGTTGGGCCACTGCCTGCAGGTACAAGAATCACGCGAGTACCCGGAGCAATTCCAAATCGACCAATGACCGCATCAATATTTTTTTGTGGTGGTAGCAACCCAGGTACACCATTAACTGAAAATCGCCATCCATCACTGACAAAACCCGTGAACACAGCTCCCGGAATATGGCCTTTTTCGTATGTGCTTTTATCACTAGCTGCCGGATAAATATCCAGGATCACCATGTTGGCATCATTTAGATGGGCTTTCAGCCAAGCCGTGTCTACTAGTGGAGGAACACTTGATTGTGCCATCGCATTCGCAAACGGAAAGACCGATAGATAAATTGACGCGACCGCAATGGCGATTGTCGATAATGCACGTTGACTGGAAACCGCTTTTGATATGCTCATAAAGCTCCCTTTCCATCTCTTTAAGAGAGGCATGCGTCCTATTTGACGGCCATAGCGCACCCTCGCAGCAACACAAGAGTCTCGGCCGGCAACGGCACAGTTGACTATGCCCAATGGGCGTATGCGTCATTGACGTAGATCAATGACCGATTAGGGTCATCCGACGCTAATAACGTCTGGGCATATGATTCATGGCCTCACGAAGCAACTGCATGTCATTATTGTTCCGGACTGACACAGGCCGTGAATATTCGCAGATCGGATGTCAGGATGCAAAGGCGTGAGTTTTTAAAGCTAAGTTCAGCTGTCGCATCGACCGCCTTGTTGGGTGGCGGCCTCACCGCATGTAGTGAACCGGCTGAATGGCAGAAGATGATGACGGAAGCACCGGCGAAAATAACACCAACCGTTTGCAACATTTGCTTCTGGTCTTGTGCGGCTCAAGTGCATACCCGAGGTAACCGACTCTGGAAAATCACAGGAAATCCAGCCGATTCACATTCTGAAGGGCGGCTATGCACGCGGGGAACCGGAGGTATCGGCGCATATGCCGATCCTAATCGTCTCCTCAAGCCCTTGTTACGCGTTTCGAAAGGGGGATCTCAAATTCTGGAGCCCGTAAGCTGGGACGACGCTCTTAATTTCATTGCCGAGCGAATGACCAAGATTGCAGCAGAATATGGACCTGAGCATTTTGCGGCGATGGTGCATGGAGCGGGTGCGCAGCATTTTCTTCATCTTGCCCGCGCTTATGGTACGGACAGCGTCGCGGAGCCGGCTTTTGCGCAGTGTCGAGGCGCGCGGGACACGGGATATTTCCTCACTTTTGGCCAGGGGCTTGCGTCGCCTGAACAAACGGATATGGAAAACGCCCGCTGTGTGGTTTTGATCGGGACCCATATCGGTGAGAATTTGCACAATAGCCAAGTCCGGACGTTTACCGATGCGGTTCGGAACGATGCCCATATAATTGTTGTCGATCCCCGCTTCTCCGTGGCTGCGAGCAAGGCGGACCACTGGCTACCCATTCGCCCCGGCACTGACATTGCATTGATGCTGGCTTGGATGAACGTGATACTGGCTGAACGGCGTTTTGATGCAGCTTATATTTCGACCAACACGGTAGGCTTCGATGAGTTAGCTGCCCATGTGGCCCCTTTCACGCCCGAATGGGCTTACGGAGAGACGGGAATCACAGCTGCTCAGATTCGTGAAACTGCGCGCTTGATGGCTATGGCTGCACCGGCCTGCGTATTTCATCCGGGCCGACATGCGGCGTGGTGGGGTGATGATACACAACGCGCGCGAGCAATGGCAATTCTTTCCGGCCTTCTGGGCATCTGGGGCCAAAAAGGCGGTTATTATCTTCCGGAAAAGGTTGATGTTCCACCTTATCCCGTGCCCTCCTATCCGGTGCCAAAAACGAGCTGGCGTGACTTAACACTTAAGCAGTTCCCGTTAGCTGGCGCGCCGGTGACAAACGTTGTTCTTGAGAACTCCATTGGTAAGGATGCTTTCTACAAAGGATTGTTAGTATATGAGACTAATTTGCCAATGACAATACCAAACGGCGCACAGCAACTCGCTCAGGCCGCTCAATCTCTCGATCTAATTGTTGCGATTGACGTGCAGCCATCTGAAATGACGGGCTTTGCTGATGTTATACTGCCTGAATGTTCCTACCTGGAACGGTACGACGGCCTGCGTAACGACGCAGAACGTGAACCTTCAGTGGCTGTTCGTACGCCAGCGTTACGGCCGCTAGGAGATTCGAAAGCAGGTTGGTGGATTGCAAAGCAAATTGGTGGGCGGTTGGGCCTCGACGCATTCTTTCCATGGAGTGACTATAAAGAGGTGATTGACTGGCAATTGAATCAGGTTGGATTGTCGCTGCTCGAACTAGAGAAGACAGGTGTACACTACTTCCCGCGCAAAACTCCTGTCTATAGTGAGCCTGGCACGATTCCACGACTCGCCACGCCAAGTGGGAAGATCGAATTTTTTTCTTCCACATTGCAGGAAGCTGGGTTCGATCCACTGCCGCGTTATACAGCACCAAAGGTGCCACCCAGCGGCTACTACCACCTTAATTATGGGCGCGCGCCACAACACAGTTTCAGCCGTACGCAGAATAACCCTGTATTGTACCAGTTGATGCCGGAAAATGTTGTGTGGATACACCCACTCGTAGCTGCCCAGTTTGAAATTGCGAACGGGAGTTATGTACGCCTCTTAAATCAGGATGGAATTGTCAGCAATAAGGTGCGAGTACGCGTAACAGAGCGTACGCGCCCAGATTCGGTTTGGCTGGTACACGGGTTCGGACATGAGGCGCGTGGCCTTGTCCTTGCCTACGGCCGCGGAGCAAATGATGCCGCATTGATGACACGTATTCTATACGATCCGATAATGGGCAGCACGGGTATGCGCGGAAACTTTGTTACGTTCCGCAAGGAGATTACCGTATGACCCATTATGCGATGGTAATAGATACCAAGACTTGCATTGGCTGCACGGATTGTGTTGATGCATGTCGGATGGAAAACAATGTTCCGGAGGGCCTTTGTTACGATTGGGTCGTTGAAATTACAACCGGGCGGTATCCTGTTCTCAAAACGGAGTTCCGTTCGGAACGCTGCAATCATTGCTCACACGCGACATGCGTTGAAGCATGCCCTACCGGAGCAAGCCAATATTGGAACGACAGCAATATCGTCGTTGTTGATGCTACGAAATGCACAGGCTGCAAAGCGTGCATTGCGGCTTGCCCTTATGACGCGCGCCTGATCATGCAGCCACAGGGGTACATCGGAAAATGCACGTTCTGTGTCCAGCGCGTACAATATGGCATGGATCCCGCATGTGTCGCAGTTTGCCCAGCGCACGCAATGCATTTTGGTCTTCTCGACGATCCGACAAGCACGGTCAGCAGATTGTTGGACGAGCGCGACAATTATACGTTGCACCCTGAAACCGGAAATCATCCTAACGTGTTCTATCTCCGTTAAGGTAAAGTCAACCAGGAGAATCTGAGATGCGTGAAGAAGTATTGGCAAGCGTGCTGGCAAACCCACGGGTGGAGCCGCATCTCGCAATATGGGGTTGGCAGATTGCCACGTACCTTTTTCTAGGAGGCCTCTCTGCTGGATTGCTGATTTTTTCTGGATGGGTGGTGGCGACCCGACGAGTTGGCCGAGCACCGTTCGCAGCTAATCGGGCGCCACTGATCGGCCTAATCATTCTGTCGATTGGAATGGGTACGCTGTTTCTGGACCTTGAGCGTAAAATTAACGTGTGGCGCTTTTATGCCTATCTAAATCCTACATCGCCAATGTCGTGGGGTGCTTGGATACTAATTGCAGTGTTTCCAGTTTTCGCATTGCTGGCGGTAGCTGGGTTGCCAGATGGCTTTCCTCAGCTTGCTGGCAAGCTGCGAGAACTGCCGGTTGTCGGCAAGTCGACGATGGCTCCTTTGATCGACATGTGTGGCGTTATTCGTAGTCCGCTCGCCGTTGCCGGGATCGGCCTTGGCGTTGCGCTTGGCATTTACACGGGCGTTCTGCTCTCGGGATTCAACGCGCGGCCCTTCTGGCACTCGGCACTGCTTGGACCGCTTTTTCTTGTATCGGGACTTTCGACCGGGGCAGCGCTTCTGGTTCTCGGGGCTGGAACTGCGGAGGAGCGTCATCTTTTCAGCCATATCGATCTCGGGCTTATTGTAGTCGAGATTGCGTTGGTTTTTCTCTTCCTGATTGATATGCTGAATGGTGATGCGCTTCAGCAGCATTCGGTATTTCTTGTTCTTGGTGGTGGCGCAACCGAGTTGTTTTGGATCGGTTTCATTGGTCTGGGCCTTGCAGTTCCGCTGACTCTGGAGACAGCGATATGGCAGCGTTCGACAGCTTTGATTGCCGGTGTTGCCTCGGTGCTGGTTCTGGTCGGTGGTTTTCTACTTCGCGACGTCATGGTAACGACAGGACAGCAAACGAGTTGGGCTAGTTTCCATAACCAGTTCAATGCCTCGTTGCTCGCCAAGCTGCGGACTGACGGTGAAAACCCCAACGGACGTTTCTAGGAGCCCTGGCATGACGAAGTCTAAACCGCGCCCGACCGGCCTGTCTCTTCTTGCGATGGTTGCTGCTGTTCCCACGTTACCAGCCGCAGTCCCTGCACTCTCGCCACTCCGGGTGGCATGGGCCAACGCGTCCAAATCAACATCATTGCAGAGCCTTGCTCAGGTAGTGGCGCGCGGTGAAGACATGGTCACGCCAGAGCATCTAAGCTCCCTGATCCTAGCAAATCGACGTGATTTTAGTTTAATTGACGTCCGAACTCAGCAAGAGTTTGTACGTGGCCATATTCAAGGCGCGGTGAATATTTCCATCCCGAAGCTACTTGAACCAGCTGAAGTTGTCCGGTTACGCCGGATGTCACGCGTGATTCTGTATGGCGATAATACGGTGCGCGCGGCAGAGGCAGCGACCTTGTTACGCGTTGCTGGTGTGCCAGCTCTGACGCTTGAGGGGGGACTCGTCGGATGGGCACAGCATCTGAGCTCAGATGCCAGACGACCAGAAACCACTGCAATCGTAAGGGCACTAAACCTATGTCCGGAAATCACTCCAGCGAGCATTGCACCGCTCGCTCCGAACCCCACAACGGCACCGACGACATCCGCTCCTGCTGCGGTTCCCGCTACACCAAAAAGCAAAACGCCTGTGAATCTCAACGGTATGTGTGGGTGAGGAAATGAGCGCGATCGGGGCAAGGGTAGATACTGTTAAGCCTTTTGGCCCTTTCTTAAACCCTGAGGTCGAGGCGCTTTTCGAGTCGGCTCGCTATCTTGTGTTGGCTGCTTCCGTAGACGGAAACAACTCGGCAGCTCCATTCTTGTGCCGACGCGACGGGCCAACACTGGTATTTATGTGCTGGCGAGGCGCCCGCGTTGCCGCACAAATGGCAATCAATCCTTTAGTCCAGGCAGTGATTCTTGGGGATTCTCCGGCGGATCAAAAAACAGCCGCACTGGAAGTCACCGGCCACTGTCACACCATACGTGACCGCAGCGAGCGCGAGCGTATCGCGTTCCTTTTGTTGTCGGATTTTGAAGGACTGGACCTTGCGAACTATGCTGTATTTCAGTTGCTCCCGACCCGTCTTGCGCTGGTCAACCCTCTTGGAGCATCCATCCACAGGTCGCAGCGGGTAGCCAATTATGAATTAACGGATACGCGCGAAGCCATGACGGCGGTCGAGGGATTCATGCGACTTTGGATTCGCGCAATCCGCGCGCCTTTTTTTACCGCGGCAATCATTCCAGTAATCCTTGGCGGCGCCGTGGCGTGGGCAGGAATGACGCGTCTTGGTACAGAGCAGGCGTTTTCTTGGCCGTTAATGCTGTGGTGCCTTCTCGGTTCAATACTGGCCGCCGCGGGAACCAACCTAGTGAACGACTATGGTGATGACGAAACCGGCGCTGATGATCCGAATGAGGCGACAGGCAATCCCTTCACTGGCGGTAGCCGTACGATCCAGCTTGGGCTTGCCGCCCCGTGGAAGATCTTTGCGGCGGGATTGAGCTGTTTTGCCCTCATGGGACTGGTCGGACTACATATCAATGCACTGATCGCAGGTGCACCTCTTGCACGATCTCCTTTGTTTTTGTTTGGGTTGGCTGGGGCCCTCCTTGGAATTGCCTATACGGTAGGTCCGTTCCGCCTCTCCTACCGAGGATACGGAGAACTTGCAGTTGCTCTTGGGTTCGGACCTGTCATCTTGCTAGGCACGCTATATGTGTTGAGCCATGCTGCGAAGATCGCAACTCCTTGGGCCGCGGGAGTATTAGCAGCGCTTCCGATTTCAGTTTTCGTCCTGCTCGTCCTTTGGATTAATCAGTTTCAGGACGCCGGGGCAGATTCGGCTTCTGGGAAAAGGACCTGGGTAGTTCGACTGGCTGAGAAATCAGCCGACCTTGACTTCACTCTACCGTTCAGAGTCTACGTGGTGCTCAACGTTATGGGCTTTGGTTTCGTGGCCGTGATTGCGACGCTTGGATTTTTTGCGCCAACCGTCGGAACGCCATACGCGGCTTTAGCCCTCCTCGCCGTACCGCTATTTGTACGAGCTCAAAAGCTCGGTTCGACGTGGGTTAAGCAATGGGCCTCAAGGACTGACAGCCCAGATGAACGACGTCGATTGTTTTTTTCTTTACTGCCTGTCAATGCACTTACGATCTCTATTCATGCGGCCGCTGGGATCCTTTTGGCGGTTGGTTATATTATCTCTGGATGTACTGCTTTGTAGGTCACACACTGACAACGGACGGCGCAGAGCTTCGTCATGAAACGCACTAACGGTCTTCCGAAGTAACATCGGTAATAGTCTCCGAGACATAGTATCCAGCGTCGCTGGACGAAAGCTAATCGCAAGATCCGCACTGATTTTTGTTTCCCGTGAGCTGATTTCAGCTAACGTCCAGCACAAATGAAAGCGGCGTAGGGGAACGGTAGTTCCTGTTATCTCTAAATGGTGCGGAGGCCGCAAGCGAGCAATCGTCTCAAATTGAAGCAAAATGCCAAGGACAGAAACCGCCTGTTGGACTCGCCAAAAACATGGGTCACGTTGGATAATCTTTGCGGTGTGCCAAAATGGGACAAAGTGTGGATATGACTCGATGTCAGAAATCAGATCAAAGACAGGTTGAATAGGGAGATTGATTCTTGTTTCCGCATGCGTTGTGTTCAACATGCTAGGTCTACACCAACGAAGCTAAAAGGGTGAATGGGGATTCGCGTAAGAATTTCGAGGTTTCTCCCGGTGGCCGCCCCGCATGTAACCACTGCACGGACATTATTGGCGTCAAATCATCTGCAAGCGCGCGAAGCCATATGGCAGGACATTGCGCACCTGCAGCATCGAAACGATGTGTAGAGTGCTAACATATTGAGTTAAAACGAAAAAGTATATAAAAATGCACGCATCAAAACGAATTAACCACCAGAGATGCATTTTCGGCTCAATCGGCCTTTAAGACCAAGGTCCACCATCGAGAAAGCGATCCTCTCAGCATATGACCGATTCAAAAATAGCAAACGAGATGTTTTGGCTCAGCGAACTCGATCACGCAGGTAGTGGAATGCGGCGCAACCGATGAAACTATACAAAATAATTTCAAATCGTCTTGATCGAAATCAAGGATCAGTACTGAAAAGACAGCAATAAATAAAAGACAAGCTTAAACGTCGAGAATGCTGCCGACATAGTCACCTTCGCCTCGTGAACGGGTGGCCCACGCCGCAGCGGTTTCGGGGAGCACGAGGATGGCGGCCGAGATCCAAACGTTCTATGATGTCATGAGGGCGCAAGGAACAAGTCGCCGCTCTTTTTTGAAATTCTGTAGTCTAACCGCGGCAGCGTTAGGCCTCGAACCGATTTACGCATCCAAAATTGCTCACGCGATGGAAACAAAGCCAAGAATACCCGTGCTTTGGATGCATGGTTTGGAATGTACCTGTTGTTCAGAGTCGTTCATTCGCTCAGGTCATCCGTTGGCAAAAGACGTGATCCTAAAGATGATCTCTCTTGATTACGACGATACACTGATGGCAGCCGCCGGCGCTCAAGCAGAGGCAATTCTCGATGAAATTCCGAAAAGGTACAAAGGTGAATATATTCTTGCGGTAGAAGGTAATCCTCCGCTCAACGAAGACGGAATGTATTGTATCGTTGGCGGAAAGCCATTTGTCGAAAAACTTCGGGCCGTGGCTGCCGATGCTAAGGCAGTGATTGCATGGGGCGCTTGCGCGTCATGGGGATGCGTACAGGCGGCACGGCCCAATCCTACGCAGGCCACACCGATTGATAAAGTAATCACTGACAAACCTGTAATTAAAGTTCCAGGCTGTCCACCGATTGCCGAAGTGATGACTGGCGTAATCAGTTATATGATTACTTTTGATCGGCTGCCGGAACTCGACGGGCGGGGCCGCCCCTTGATGTTCTATGGACAGCGCATTCACGACAAATGTTACCGCCGGCCTCATTTTGACGCCGGGGAGTTCGTTGAATCCTGGGATGATCTTGGTGCCAGAGAAGGTTACTGCCTCTACAAGATGGGATGCCGTGGCCCAACAACATACAATGCGTGTTCTACAATTCGCTGGAATGGCGGAGTCTCATTCCCGATTCAGGCTGGTCACGGCTGCATTGGCTGTTCCGAGGACAATTTCTGGGACAATGGACCCTTCTATCATCGGCTATCGCATGTGGGTGCGGGCTTCGGAGTTGAGGCGACAGCCGACGAGATTGGTGGTTTGGCCGCTAGTGCAGTTGCGGCGGGCGTAGTCGCCCACGCGGGACTTAGTGCCGCCAAACATTTGCGAAAAAACAGGCATGACGACCACCCATCGCCGAACCGTAAGACGGACGATGGAGAGCGGTCATGACTACTATAACGACGCCAAATGGCTTCACGATCGATAACAGTGGAAAACGGATGGTTGTTGACCCGATCACCCGTATCGAAGGCCATCTGCGCTGCGAAGTTAATCTCGATCAAAATAACGTCATCCGAAACGCAGTTTCATCAGGGACGATGTGGCGTGGATTGGAGGTCATACTCAAAGGGCGCGACCCACGCGACGCGTGGGCATTTTGTGAGCGGATTTGTGGCGTTTGTACAGGTATTCACGCCCTCGCGTCCGTTCGTGCAGTAGAAGATGCGTTGGGGATCAAGATTCCCGAAAACGCAAACTCGATACGCAACCTGATGGAAGCCACGCAGTGGGCACAAGACCATCTTGTCCATTTTTATCATCTGCATGCCCTAGACTGGGTCGACGTTGTCAGTTCATTGAAAGCGGATCCCAAGGCAACCAGCGACCTGGCCCAGAGTATTTCCCCTTGGCCCAACTCATCGCCAGGGTATTTTCGCGACGTCCAATCCAAATTAAAGAAATTTGTAGACTCTGGACAGCTCGGCCCTTTCATGAATGGCTATTGGGGAAATCCAGCCTATCTTCTGCCGCCGGAAGCCAATCTGATGGCCGTCTCCCATTATCTTGAAGCGCTGGATTTTCAACGCGAGATCGTCAAGATTCATACTGTTTTCGGCGGAAAAAATCCGCATCCGAACTGGCTGGTCGGCGGCATGGCCTGCGCCATCAACGTGGATGGCCCTCTTGCCGCAGGTGCGCCAGTGAATATGGTGCAGCTCAATCTTGTTTCCTCAATTATTGACCGTACGATTGCCTTTATTGACCAGGTTTATATTCCCGATCTGATGGCGATCGCTTCCGTCTATAAGACTTGGACTTATGGCCGTGGGCTCGCCGGACAGAATGTTATGTCGTACGGCGACTTTCCTCTGCATGCCAACGAGTTTTCCGAACAAAATCTGTTAATACCACGTGGCGCCATCGTCGACGGCAAGCTCGACGCTGTTTTTGATGTCGATCTGAGAGACCCCTCACAAGTACAGGAATTCGTAGATCATTCCTGGTATCGGTATCCTGATGAAGCGGCCGGGCTTCATCCTTGGGCGGGCATCACCGATCCGAACTTCGTTCTTGGTCCGGCCACGGTTGGAACGAAAACGGATATTAAACAACTAGACGAGGATGCGAAGTATTCATTTATCAAGGCACCGCGCTGGCAGGGACATGCCATGGAGGTGGGTCCTTTATCACGATTCACAATAGGATACGCGAAAGGGATTGCGGATTTTAAGGAACCTGTTGACAAAATGCTGACAGATCTCGGCTTGCCGATAGACGCGTTGTTTACAACGCTTGGGAGAACTGCCGCACGAGGCCTTGAGGCCTCATGGGCGGCCCACAAGATGCGGCTCTTTTTCGATCAGTTGATGAGCAATCTCCGAGCTGGCGATTTGGCCACGGCAAGTACCGAGAAATGGGAACCGGCCACGTGGCCGAAAGAGGCGAAGGGCATCGGTCACGTCGAGGCGCCTCGCGGGTCACTGGGGCACTGGATCCACATCAAGGACCAAAAAATAGAAGCATATCAGGCAGTAGTCCCGACCACATGGAACGGCTCACCTCGTGATCCCTCCGGCAATATCGGGGCATTTGAGGCCGCCTTGCTTCATACACCTCTTGCAGAAGCCACTCAGCCTCTCGAGATCCTGCGAACGCTGCACAGCTTTGATCCCTGTCTCGCGTGTGCAACCCACGTGCTCGCACAAGATGGTGGCGAACTGGTTCGCATCCAAGTCCGGTAGTTAACGGCGATGAGTAGAGAACGAAGCAATGCTTGATCGCACGGAATCAATTGACGTTGACGAGTCTAGCGCGCCAATCTCTGCGCCGGTGTATGTGTATGAAGTTCCCGTTCGTCTGTGGCACTGGACAACAGCGGCAGTCTTTTTTGTCCTCTGCGTAACTGGATTCCTGATCGGGGATCCAGTATGGCCGCAGTTCATAGGTCAGCCTTATGATCACTTCCTGATGGGTGAAATCCGGCTTGTTCACTTTGTCAGTGGCTATATTCTCGCGCTAGCGATGCTGGTTCGCATCTATTGGGCATTTGTAGGGAATCGGTACTCGCGGGAAATATTTTTTCCGAAACTATGGTCGCCGGCATGGCGCCAGCAATTCGTCAAAACTATTCGCTGGTATTTTTTGATTGAGTCCGAGTCCGGCAGAGAGATTGGACACAATTCTCTGGCTCAAATCACCATGTTCATGATGTTCGTCGTTGGCGTTATTTTTGAAATCATTACTGGTTTCGCTTTGTATGGAGAAGCCAGCGGTTATGGATCGTGGTCCTATACGCTCTTTTCACGCTGGGTAGTGCCTCTTTTCGGCACTGGTCAGGAAGTTCATACGTGGCATCGTCTTGGCATGTGGTATCTTGTCATCTTCATGATCGTGCACGTCTACATGGTAATTCGAGAAGACATTATGTCGCGTCAGACAATGCTCAGTACCATGATCAATGGATGGCGCTATTTCAAGGATCGCGGTCAATGAGAAATAGCGCTGCCATTCTTGGAATTGGAAACGTTCTTTGGGCCGATGAAGGATTCGGCGTTCGTGCCGTCGAAGCGCTACACGCACGCTATTGCACCAAAGACGATGTTGCGATCATCGACGGTGGTACCCAAGGGCTGAGCCTTCTTCCCATTGTCGAGGACGCGGAGTTTCTTCTTATTTTTGACGCAATCGACTTTGGTTTGCCATATGGAACCATGAAATCCGTTTTCGACGAGGATGTGCCGCGTTATCTTACGGCAAAAAAATTAAGCCTTCATCAAACGAGCTTTCAAGATGTCTTGGCACTCGCACAACTGTCTGGTCGGATTCCCTCACGAATGGCCCTAATAGGGGTTCAACCTCTTGATCTCAATACTTATGGAGGCGGCCTCACGGCGCCGGTCGCAGCGCAAATCAGGCCCGCAATCGATCTCGCGTTGTTTTACCTAGAGGACGCTAATGTTAAATTTATACCGCGCCTTGAGGGTGATGAAATAGAACCGCTCAGCCCGTTATCTGTTGTCGGAGTTGACGAGTAAAATCGATGTGTAACACGCATGATATATTTGGATTTTCGTTAAATGAAACGAGCGATGGCGGTTAATCGACTGATCACGCAATATGACGTTCATGACTTCACGGGTGTGGCGCTTGACGCCTTTGTTCGTGACGGTCTGACATTGTTGTTTTTTACGGGCGATCCAATACGATATCCTGAAATCGACGACGTCGCAGTTGTACTTGTGGAACTTATTAAAACATTTAGCGGACGTTTCCGCTGCGCCATAATAAACCCAGATCACGACGGGCCCGCTGCCGCGCGCTTCGGCGTTACGATCCGGCCAACCCTTGTCTTCGTGTACGATGGCGCCGTGATGAGCAGTCTCCCTCGAATGCGAGATTGGTCTGAATATGTAGAGAAAATCAGTGTACATCCAGATCTTTCTAAACCATTCCAGGTGCCGGCTGTAAGGGAGCGGTAAAATGACCCAGCCACTCTCGGATAATGTCTTTCCCGGTTTGCCTTTTTCTGAGCCCGCCGCAGAATATCTGCCGATTCGGCGAGAGATGAATGTGTTATCGCCTCCGGCGTTACCAGCTGAGTTACAACTGAATGGGCGAGGAAGTTACTGGGTTAATAGGATTGCCAGCTGCCTCGAAGCGTTCGCCCCGGGAAAGAGTGTTGAGGCGATAGATATTTCCAGACTCACTGACGAAGAGAGCCGCTTTCTTGACGAGATTTTACTCCATGGTGAGGTCAGTGCGCTTATCCTGGGCGAACCCGAGTGGCAGATTGAGGAAACGGCTTATATCGGTCTATGGCGCATGCGGGCACGCGATCCTGAGACAAATGCGCTTTTGGATAGACTGGTAGTCGGGGAGATACCCAAGATCATCCACGCGCGCGCGGCATCCTTTTGCCAACCGATTACTATGCCTCATCGAGGCGCGGTGCCCTTGGGCATAATCAACGCTCCGCACGTGCTGGCCGAACTTGTCGCACGGAGCAAAGCGTTTAATGAAACTGGTGTTGGCTATGTCGTCAATCTGGGACTATTGCCTCTCACCGAAGATGAGATGACGTGGCTCGTCAAGAGCCTCGGTGAAGGTCCGGCCATCATACTGTCGGGCGGGTACGGTGTCTGCCGCATTCGCAGTACACGGCTGTCTGCCACCTGGTGGGTCCAATACTACAACGCAGCGGATGTTCTGATCCTGAATTCACTCGAAATCGCAACGGTTCCGTCTGTTGCCTGTGCCTGCAGAGATGACATCGTCGAATCTGCCGCCCGGATCCGGGCGCTTGAGTCTGCTTATCCATGATGTCCTCAGGGAAAATTAGCATGCCAGACAAATTCGAATGCCGAATATGCTGGCACGTATACAACCCGACTACGGGGGATTCCATTTGGCAAATCCCTGCTGGAACGACATTTGAGAACTTGCCAGGTGCGTGGCGCTGCCCCAACTGTGACGCTGATAAGAGCCATTTTCTGCCGATCGAGCAGGTTGACTGCGATGCATGAAATCGCGCTCTGTGAAGGTTTGGTACAAACCCTTGAAGAGCAAGCAGGATCGCACGGATTCCGCCGTGTTCACAGAGTTTGGCTAGAAATCGGCTCGCTTGCCTCGGTAGAATGCGACGCCGTCCGGTTCAATTTTGATATTATGGCGCGCGGGACTATTGCTGAAAATGCACAACTTGACATCATGGAAGTCAATGGAACGGCATGGTGTTTGCCCTGCGGTCTGACTGTTGACCTCCATCGTTTCGGCGACCCCTGTCCGAACTGTGATAGCCACCAGCTTCAAGTGCTCGATGGCACCCAGATCAAAATCAAGAAACTCGAGGTGACGTAATGTGCGGAATTTGTGGCTGCGAGCAAACCGCGTCGGGGCTCGGAGGCTACCATACTCATGACCATGTTCATAACGAAGTTGCAGAGCTTTGCAATACTTCCGGGCTGCCCAGGACACGCATGGTTCAGGTTGAGCAGGATATAATGGCGGCAAACCAAAGCTATGCCGATGCGAACAGGACATACTTTACCGAGCGTGCTATCTTCGTGGTCAACCTCCTATCTAGCCCAGGGTCGGGCAAAACATCGCTGCTGGTCGAAGCGATTACTCTGCTCAAGACGCGCTTTCCAGTCGCGGTAATCGAGGGCGACCAGCAGACCAGTCTTGATACCGCGCGAATCTCGGCGACAGGCGTACCTGCATGGCAAATCAACACGGGAAAGGCCTGCCATCTTGATGCCCACACTATCGCCCATGCGCTCGAACATCTGCCTGCAATCGACGGAGGGATTCTGTTCATAGAGAACGTAGGCAACCTGGTATGCCCAGCAGGATTCGATCTTGGCGAATCACACAAAGTTGTCATTTTGTCGGTAACGGAAGGTGATGACAAACCGTTAAAATATCCAAATGTGTTTCATGCCGCAGATTTGATGTTGTTGAACAAGATCGATTTGCTACCTTACGTGCGCTTTGATATGAACGCGGCCATCGAAGCGGCTCGTCAGGTCAATCCGAAAATTGGCGTTTTTGCCGTCTCCGCACTAACAGGCGATGGCCTGGTGGCGTGGCTAGAATGGATCATGGCCGGAATCGATCATGCCAAAGAGCGTCGTCAGATGGCTTTGCTTGCACGGAGAGCGGCGCTGCAACACGAACTCGATTCAATTGACTTGCAATTTTGAGGTGCTCAGAACAGACATCATCTCTGCAAAACCACCATCGTTCTGTGTCGTATCAATCAGCGACCACGCCGGCGGAGCCGGTTGTGCTGCGGCAAGCATAGAACGCAATAGTGGAACATCCGCATCGGAGGCGTCGGCTGTTCGCGCACCGACTCGTTCCTCAAGCGCGGCTAAAGGTGCGGTAAGCCAAAACCCGAAAAACGCAATTTTATGTGTGCGCGCCGCCTCTTCGATGGCATGTTGAAAATGGGGATTTCGACACGTTGCATCAACTATAATCGCGCGAGAAAAATCGCTTGCTTTCATAAGATCAAGACTGCGCCGCTCCACCCGATCATTCATCTCAGGAGTGTAGAACGATGGATCAAGTTTTCGTTCCGGGGGCACGCCTGCCAGCTGTTTGCGAATTTCGTCATGCCTTAGGATTAATCCCCCTGGAGAACTTCCAAGACGTGGTGCCAAGCGGTATGCGAGTGTAGACTTCCCGCTCCCAGGCAGCCCGCCGATTGCGACGAGAGCCACGGGATTTGGCTGAAGATATTTGATCGCAGACCCGAGCAAGGTATTCGTGACACTAAGGTCACCGGAAAGCGCCGCAACATGGGCACGGATGATTGCCCGGAGCGATAGGTAGAGCGGCAGGAGCGGCACCATGGCCGCGTCACCACTGCGCGCAATAACGCGGTTGAACACCAGATTAGCTGTTGCCGAGCCTAGTCGCTGATCGAGATCCATAAGCAGGAACGCAAAATCATACGCGGTATCAATAGTTGCTAGTTTTTCGTCGAACTCGAGCGCATCGAATAGTGTTGGTTTAGAGTTCCAGAGGCAGATATTACCAAGATGTAGATCACCGTGTGCGCGGCAGATGAATCCACCTTCACCACGCGCCGTGAAATCCGCCCATCTGGCTTGGAGCGCCAAAACGGCCAGTTCATACCACTGCGTTAATATTGTGGTATCAAGCCCCGTGTATTCGGCCGAAAGCATGTTCTCATCAATGAGGCGACGAAGTTCATCTGGCCAGTCTTTGCTTGTGACGGGTACGAGACCAGCGTGAAAGAAAAAGACCGTGTCTGCCAGTGCCTTCAGAATATCAGTTGTTATCGGACCTTGAGCAGCAATGTTATCGAAAAGGTCCTTCTTAGGAATTTTTGCCATTTGCAGGACGTAGTCGACGGCGTCGGCCGGCAGATCCTGACCATCTTCAGTTAACGCAAGTTTTCCGTTCAAGGTGTGGTATATTGCCTTCACATGCTGGTAGATGTCTGGTGCAGTCCTCTTGTTAAGAATCAATTCCCTGCGCAGGAAGCGTAGTCTTCGCGTCGGAGTCGAAAAATCAAGGTAAGGCAGAACGACGGCCTTCTTCAATTTGAAAGCGTGCCTGTTGCCGCAGTAAATGGCAGAAATATGCGTCTCAATCGGTTGTGCGCCGGTAAGTTCCTGCAAAAATGTGGAAGCCTCAGCCTGAGGCCCTGGAATAGGCATTGGTCAGCAGATGCGCGGAAGTGGGTCGGCCTCAAGCTCGGGAAGGAAACGCATGCCACCAATCCGAGTTCGAAGCACGACTTGGTTCGATAGATGGTCCGTTCCTTTCTGAATTGTTCCAATGGTGACGGCATCTTGGCCTTCGGGTAAAGACCGCCAGGCGGTCAACACCTCGTCTGCTGAGGCAGGCGAAGTGACTGCGACCACGCGCCCCTCGCTTGCGAGATAAAGAGGATCATAACCGAGAATGTCACAAACAGACCGTGTAGTTGGTCGTATCGGGATGAATGCTTCGTCAAGTTCCACAGCCTGCCCACAGCCAGCCGCGATTTCGTGGGCGACGGTGGCAAGCCCGCCGCGAGTTGGGTCGCGCATGAAACGCACTCCCGGCGTCGAGGCGATCGCGGTGGTTAAGGGCAATACACTCGCTGCGTCTGAAAGAACATTGCCGCGAAGGCCAAATGCCTCTCGAGCCAACATCACGGCGATCCCGTGATCGCCGATTGGACCGCTCACGAGCACCATGTCTCCTACAGAGATCATGTGGACGCCGAGCTGAGTACCGTGTGGTCGAACCCCAATCCCAGTTAAGGTAAGATAAAGACCTCCTCCCTGGCCGCGTGGCACGACTTTTGTGTCGCCGGCCACAACCTTGATGTTGGAAGTGCGCGCCGCCCTCGCCAATCCAGCCACGATCCGTTCTAGTAACGCAATTTCAAGACCTTCCTCGATCAATGCGGCAAGGGTGACGTAGAGGGGACGGGCTCCCGAGACAGCGAGATCGTTAACGGTACCGTGCACCGCAAGGGCTCCGATGTCACCGCCCGGGAAACACAGAGGCTGCACCGTAAAACCATCCGTTGTGATTACGATCTCACCGTCGGGCAACGCTATGGGTACAGCATCGGCTTCGGTATCTAGTGATTCTTTTCCGAGATGGCGCACGAATAACTCGTTGATGAGTACACGCATAAGGCGGCCACCATTGCCGTGGGCAAGACTAACATGGACATCCTCAATCACGATTGTCCTCCAAAATCGATGATTTGACCAAAACTGAGGCCTGCATCATTGCAGGAAATCATTTCTCCAAGCAACGTTTCGTAACCGAGCCGTTCCAGGCTACTTATCAACGTTTCAGTGAGCAAACGATTCTGAAATACTCCGCCCCCAAGGCCAACCGTCGAGAACTTATGCCGAGCACCAACTGCTTTCACAATCTCGATAGCGGTCGCTGCCAGTGTTCCGTGGAAACGTGCTGCGCAATTAGAGGCCGTCAGCGAGGGATCGAGGAGCATGGGTAATAGCGTCCCCCAATTGGCCTCCAGCAACCCATCGCTGGTTTCATAGAGCGGCAGCGACAAGAATGCTTCCCCGCATTCTGCTCTTCCGGCAAGAGTTTCGAGCAGTGCAGCTCCCTGACCCTCGAAGCTCGCTGAATAACATAGACCGAGAAGCGCCGAGGCGGCATCAAAAAGCCGCCCTACTGCGGAGCTGACATGACAGTTGACGTTTTTTTTCCAAGCTAACAGGGCTAACTCTTCACTGGCCTTCGGTACGACGGCCAGTGGCGGCGTTATTCGTTCTTCCCAGCATAATGCCGCTGCGCTTCGCCAAAGCTCGCGGCCAACAGCGTCCCCTCCTTGCAGGCGGAACTGCCTGAAACGAGCCACGCGATGCCATTGGCCTGGCATGCCAAGGAGAGCCTCCCCTCCCCACAATGTGCCATCTGGGCCAAGGCCGACGCCATCCCACGTGAAGACCAGCATCGGGGTGACAAAATGCCCTCCCTCGCCCGCAATTGCTGACGCGTGCGCATGATGGTGCCAGATCGGAACAATTTCCAGGCCTTGGCGTTTCGCCCAAGCTGTACTGGCATAACCAGAATGCGCATCCACCAACAGACGTCGGGCACGCGTATCATAAAGAGATTGAAGATCTGCCACCATGCGGACAAAACCAGCGAGCGCATGTGGACTATCCAGATCACCAAGGTGAGGTGAAATTACCACGCGGTTCTCGAAAGCGAGGGCAACTGTTGATTTCATGTGGCCGCCAAGCGCAAGCACCGGCTCGGCAAGCCGGAACGGCAAATCCCGCTCCAACGGACACATGCCTCGGCCATTGCGGATGGCACGAGGTAGGCCGGAAACAATTCGGACAACACTATCGTCAACGGGTCGTTCAATGGGCCGATTGTGGTGGAGGAATGCGTCAGCGATGCCGGCCAAAGAGGTAACAGCTGCTTCCGGTGCGGTCAGCATGGGCTCACCGGAGCGGTTGGCCGAGGTAGCGACAAGAGGTCTGCTGAAATTTTCCGCAATCAGATGATGCAGGGGGCTGTCGGCGAGCATGGCCCCAACGGTGCCCAAGCCGGGTGCAACAGAGGGTGCTAGTGGGGCGTCAACACGCCGGTCAAGCAGTACGATCGGACGGGCAGCCGATCGTAGTTGTTCGACTGCGGCACGATCGGTGATAGCACACCCGTCTAGAATCGCCTGATTTTCAGGAAACAATAGTGCAAACGGCTTATCTGGCCGCAACTTTCGATGGCGTAACGTTACTACTGCGGCCTCGTTCTCCGCATCACAAAACAAGTGATATCCGCCGACACCTTTGACGGCCACAATCTTGCCGTTTTGCAAGGCCGTAATTGTCGCGTCGAGTGCGGCGCTGCCTATCTTCGCGGGATTTTCTCCGTCAACGAAGACGCAAGTCGGGCCGCATTCAGGGCAAGCAATGGGCTCGGCATGAAACCTCCGGTCGAGGGGATTCAAATATTCTGCAGAGCATGCGCTACACATAGCGAACATGGTCATTGCAGTATTCGCGCGGTCGTATGGCAAAGCGCGAATCAGGCTGTAGCGCGGTCCGCACTGGGTACAATTGATGAAGGGATAGCCTCTGCGTCGGTTCTGAGGGGCCAACAGCTCCTTAAGGCAATCCGGGCACGGCGCGAGATCGGGTGGAAAGCAAGGTCGAGCACCAGGTAACGCTGCACTTTCTCGGATGACGAAACCGCTCGCCCCATCCGGTTCTGCCGGCATGCTTCCAATTAGCGCCGGCTGCGCAGCTGGTGGAGCTTCTGTAATCAGGCTGCTTGCGAATCTATCAAGATCAGGTTCGGTGCCGGAGGCAAGGATTTCCACGGTTCCAAGCCCATTGCGGACCCAGCCGGAGACGGCAAAACGCTGCGCCAGGCGGAATACGAAAGGTCGATAGCCGACACCTTGAACTCTGCCACCAACCGCGATTCGACGTGTCGTCATCGCGGTTGGATCAGGTGGTCCGGATGCCAGCCTGCCACCAGATGTGGCAAGCCCCTTCATCGGAAACCATGCACGGTCCAATTGGGCGCTGCGGGGTACAGGCCTTTCCGTAAAGACGGCACTCGTTTGGGCGTACCTTACCGAGAACAACACGTGCGCAGTCGCATCCAGGCGGCATATCGCCTGGACGACGGCGTTCGGAAGCCACGATTTCATGCCGCATTCGGGCATCGTAGCGTTGCCATGGCCCTCGAAAAGAGAAGCCAGAGTCAGGAATAATTCCAATGCCTCGCCATTGTGCATCCGTCACAGCCATCACCTCAGCGATCATACGGCGTGCATTTCGATTACCCTCCGGGCGCACTAACTCCTGGTAGCAGTTATCAAGAAAGGCGATTCCTTCGTGAAACTGGCGCAGAACCGAATAGATTCCGGCAAGCAAACTTTCTGCCGAGAATCCAGCAACCGCTACCGGTAAGTGATGCCGGTTCGCGACAAATCGCCATTCGTCTGCGCCCATCACAGTTGCTACGTGACCCGGCGCAATCAGCGCGTCCAGTGCATGATCTTCGGCTCTTAGAAGCATGGCGACAGCAGGCCACGTTCGACGTGCGGCAAGCAAAATTGATAGGTTGTCGGGAACACCTTCCATGAGCATTGCTGCAACAGGCGCCGTGGTCGTTTCAAAACCGGCAACAAAAAATACCACCGGCTTACCCGGCAATGACCGCGCAATCACAACGGCTTCCTGTGGCGAAGAAATTGGACGGACATCGGCGCCCGCCGCCCTCGCTTGCGCTAGCGACGCTATATCGCCTTTCGAGACGTTTGTCGGGACACGCAGCATGTCTCCGAACGCCACGAGAGTCACGTGGCCTGTCATTGCAACCGCGATTGCATCCGCGAGATCTTCTTCTGGACACACGCAGACGGGGCATCCCGGCCCGGGAATCACTTGCACATGTTCGGGTAAGGCCGTGCGTAAACCAAGCATGCTGAGGCTGCGCTCGTGGCCGCCGCAAACATTCATAATCGTCACTTGGCTGGCGGTCGGGATACCGCCGATCCGCTCAAGCAAAGCGCGCGCCGCGGCTTCTCCAGCTTCTATCATGGTGATGACTCGCTGCCGAGTTGCTCTAGAAGGTCCCAGACTGTGCGTGCTTCTCCGTCGCTCATTTTTCGCAGTGCGTATCCCACATGAACCATGACATGGTCGCCCACAGCAACCAGGTCATCCTGAAGCATAAAAAGGCTGATCGTCCGCTCTACACCCTGGGCGCAACAGACAGCATTGAATCCGTCGATGGCTACAACCTGCATTGGGATCCCAAGACACATTGAGCAGTCCTCCCATATCATGCAGCAGCGCTCTATCGTTGCGTAAACTGGCGCCAGCGTGCCCGAGGACGGCACTCGGTACCATGATATGGATCAATTAAGCAGGCGCGCCGGCCACAACGTTCCAAATTCGGTCGGTGTGGCAGGCGCTATTGCCGGCCGGTCGAATGATTAGGTGTAATATCATCTTCGGTACATCTGCAGACATGGCAATCGGCCCGCCTGCCGCCGAGCTCCATTGCTAGATTCATTCTGCTCCCCTCAGCCTTGCGTTAGGGCATAGGCCAAATCATCTTCTTCTGGGAGCAACGTGCCATATCTCCCTTCCGGCTCGTTGTTTCCGTGTCTAAAGAGGCGTGTTTTCAAACACGCAAAGACTCTGGAATGTTCTCACCAGCTAGAGATCTGTCTTGACCATACAGATCGACCATACATCGTGATGTTCAGGTTCGAAAATCGACGTAGGTCGACAATCGTAGACGGAGAACCCGAAACGGCCATACGCTCTCTCAATAATTTTCGGGCGATCACTTACAATTTCCCCAAAATAACGCCTGCGGCCAGTTGCATTCAGCTTGTTCTCAAAGGCACGCCACAGTGAATATGCGACCGACGTGCCCCGGTAGCCACGTACGACATTAAAGTGAAGATGCGCGGCGCACGACGGACGCCGCGCCCGTTCAAATGCAGCGTGTGTGAGCAGCCAGCGGATGAATTGCCGACTGCGGTTATGTTGTCGATACTTTCCGGCCCACATGTTGGCGACCATCTTCGCGGCCACACTAGAACAACTCAAAATCTGAACGTTTAAAAAGCGCGCGCTGACTGCACCCGTTAGGTAACCTATTATACCGGATTCGTTTTCGGCTACAAACGCCCACTCACTCGCATGGTCAAGATAAGGGTCAACAAACATTGCTGAAAATAGCTTGCGATCGCAGAATATCGTATCGATCTGTTGTCCAAGAAAAGCGTTGTCACAACAGATTGTTTGAACTGCTAGACGATCTTTTTCTCTATAGAGACGAACACGAAAAGACGCTGGCATCCTTGATAGAGATGATTTTTCTCGCGCTAAGTCCACGCACAGACTACCGGATTCCGTGCGATCTTCAGGGTATACCGGCTCTCTGTTCCTTTTTTGAATAGGAACGATTATCATGCGGCAATTCCCAGCGCTCTTTCTACCTGGGTTCTATTTAAGGAAACGTTTGTCATATCGCCTTTTTTTTCGCCACATCCATGCATGAAGTTATGATATCAAAATGTTCTGCAGCCACGTTTATCCTGGACTCTCAAATGATCATCAAAAGTATCATCTGGTACACCGACAAAAAAGGAAAATACGATTCCCTTCGTGTATGAAGCCGATTACAGCCACGTCGTAGTATAGATAGGGCGTTGATTTGAAATTAGGACAAAAAATTAAATATAGCTCGATAACAATTCCGTGTCTTCAACCCGAGAATGCCATTTTTGGCAGCAGTCATCTCGAGGGAGTGTCAGAGCAATTGCCTGAGTGGGTCGAACGTTCCAGATCAATGCGACTCAATCTCGATTCAACGACTTCTTCTTATTTTCTGAGGTTTTTGACATCTGCTGCGAGGACATATTTTTGCACCACGCTCGCGTTGTGCTGCTGATAGCTGTGACGATGAGGCGATCGTACCGCAAATTGCGTGGAGATTTTAAACCTGACCAGCACAAACGCCAAAAACCGTACTTCCTCGTGAAACTGTAAAATAGCCTCCGCTCCACCGTAGGTTCGCTGTCTTTATGGCGATACAATTTGCACGCCACCACATGGACGAGAGGCTAAAGTCATGATTGCGACAGGAAACCGTTTGCCAGATTATGCAACGCCTGGAAATTATTGCTGGCACTTCAGGATTTCGGCTTTACCGCGGATTCGTGGAATCATGGCACCCAAAGATGAGAAGCCTTGCTTCTTGACGAGCGCCGGTAAGTTGGAAGCTCAAGCGACTGCCTCCGAATGCTGCGCCGCAACATGGACCGGAGACCGTTGTCGAACAGCCCCGATAGAGCAGCGATGCTTCTGCCCGCTTTTCATATGAATAAGATCATGAGGGGTGCTGCAATGCGGCAGCGCTACCGGTCAGCGAGCGTGCGTGCGTGGCAAATTGACTTCACAATGCTTCTCCCCCAGTTTCACATGCCGCAGAGCTGGACTTGATCCAAACGAGACATTCCTTGACCCGAATACGGGTGTGAACGAGAGACGGCCAACCCGATATATTACGCCAGGAGAACAAAATGACGACCAAGAGTATTCACCCGGAAACATTGGTGCTGCACGCGGGATGGCGCGCCGACCCGACAACGGGGTCAGTAGCTGTGCCGATCCATCAGACCACTTCGTATCAATTCCGTTCCCCGGAACACGCAGAGAATCTGTTCGCGTTAAAGGAGTTAGGTAACATTTACACGCGCATCATGAATCCGACGACGGCGGTCCTTGAGGAGCGCCTTGCCGCGATCGAAGGTGGCGTTGCTGCGTTGGCGGTGGCATCGGGTCAGGCGGCATCAGCGTTTTCCATCCAGAATCTTGCCCGCGCCGGAGACAACATCGTTTCATCAACGGATCTTTACGGAGGCACATGGAATCTCTTCGCGAACACGTTAAAAGATCAAGGTATCGATGTACGGTTTGTTGATCCGTCTGATCCCGAAAATTTTCGCCGTGCCACTGACGATAAAACTCGTGCGTATTACGCGGAGACCTTACCCAACCCAAAGCTCGTTGTGTTTCCGATCGCAGAAGTTGCGGCGATCGGGCGCCCTCTCGGAATCCCATTGATCATCGACAACACTGCTGCCCCCATACTCTGCAGACCATTCGACCACGGCGCGGCGATCGTTGTTTACTCGACCACGAAATATATCGGTGGTCATGGAACGAGCATCGGCGGCATGATCATTGACGGTGGTAACTTTGACTGGTTCCGTAACAAAGAGCGTCAACCAATGCTGAATACTCCGGATCGAAGCTATCATGGAGCAATCTGGGCGGAGGCAACAAAACCTCTAGGGCCAGTTGCGTACATTATTCGCGCCCGCGTTGTTCTCTTGCGGGATCTTGGAGCAGCGTTGTCGCCGATGAACGCATTTCAGATTATCCAAGGTTTGGAAACCTTACCTTTGCGAATGGAACGTCATTGCAGTAATGCAACAACGGTTGCAAAATTCCTTTCTGGGCAGCAAGGTGTAACAAAAGTGATCCATCCGAGCCTTGCAACAGGTTCGGCGCGAGAAAGAGCAGACCGTTACCTCCATGGCGGGTATGGAGGCCTTCTTGGTTTCGAGTTGGCTGGCGGCCGGGAAGCCGGAGTGAAATTCATTGAATCTCTGAAACTGTTCTATCATGTTGCCAACATTGGTGACGTCCGAAGCCTCGCCATACATCCCGCAAGCACCACGCACTCGCAGCTATCAGCGGACGAGCAGGCAATGACGGGCGTCACGGGCGGTTACGTGCGGTTATCGATTGGCATCGAACACATCGACGACATCATCGGCGATCTCACCCACGCCCTGAACGCCGCGCAAACTGTATAGCGGTCTGGAGTGTTCTGCTTTCCTTGGACGGGCATGCATTTGCACATCGACCAAATCGTATTGTCTGGATCAAATGTGCAAGGCGCGCCCGTCAACGGCCAGCGCGGCCTCTTTCACTGCTTCGCTTAGCGACGGGTGTGCATGGCTTGTGCGCGCGATATCTTCAGCGGATGCACCAAACTCCATGGCAACCACAAGCTCCGCGATGATCGTGCTCGCGTCAGGCCCAATAATGTGTGCTCCGAGCAGCGTGTCGGTTCTCTTGTCGGCCATAATCTTCACGAATCCATCCGTGTCGCCCATGGTACGAGCTCTGCCATTGGCGGCGAATGGGAATTTCCCCACCTTGTAGGAAACACCGGCTCCCCGCAACTCATCCTCCGTTTTCCCCACCGACGCCATTTCGGGCCACGTGTAAATCACTGCAGGGATCGCCGAATAATTCACATTCCCTGCCTGCCCCGCGAGGATTTCAGCCAAAGCTATCCCTTCCTCCGCGGCCTTATGCGCCAGCATTGGCCCGGCAATCACATCACCGATCGCATAGATGCCGGGAACGTTAGTCGCAAACTGCTTGCCGGTCTTAACTCTCCCGTGATCGTCCAACGCTACACCAATACCGGTCAGCCCTAAACCTGAGGTATGGGCTCGCCGGCCGATCGCAACAAGAACGACATCAGCTTCAAGAGTCTCATTACCGTCCCCATTCGTGGGCTTAAGCGTCAGGCTTATGCTCGCATTGCTCCGCGTAGCCGCAACCACGTGCCTTCCAAGTTTAAATTTAAGTCCCATTTTTTCAAAAATTTTCTTGGCCGATTCGGCAATTTCTGCGTCCATCGTTGGGATCAGCCGGTCGAGAAATTCGATCACAGTTACTTCGGAACCAAGTCGGCCCCACATTGTTCCGAGTTCCAGTCCAATATAACCACCTCCGATCACAACGAGACGGCGCGGCACAGCTTTGAGCGCGAGGGCTCCTGTTGACGTAACAATTCTGGTTTCATCAATCTCGATACCGGGGATCGACAAACTCTCGCTACCTGTCGCGATAACAAAATGTTTTGCCGAGTAATCAATTCCTGCCACGACAATCGTTCCTGCATCCTTGAATTCTGCAGCACCTTTGATCCATGCAACATTATTTTTGTTAAACAGAAATTGAACACCCTTGACATTGGCCGCTACGATTTGGTTCTTATGCGCCATCATACTTGCCAGATTGAACGATAGTTCTCCCGCGACAATGCCATGGTTTGCAGCCTGGTTCTGAAACCAGAAGTATTTTTCAGATGATTGAAGCAACGCCTTCGAAGGAATGCATCCTACATTCAGGCATGTCCCTCCTAACGTGCTGCGCCGCTCGACGCAGGCGACTTTCATTCCCAACTGAGAGGCTCGAATAGCACATACATAACCGGCAGGTCCGGCACCGATCACGATGACATCATACTGGATACTCACCACTCCCCCCCTCAGATATCCAAGAGCAGACGTTGTGGATCTTCGATGTTCTCTTTTACACGCACCAGGAACGATACGGCTTCTCGGCCATCGACAATCCGATGGTCGTAAGATAGGGCTAGGTACATCATGGGGCGAATCTCAAGTTTTCCACCCATTGCGATCGGGCGCTCTTGAATCTTGTGCATACCGAGAATGCCCGACTGTGGCGGGTTTAGTATTGGTGTTGACATCAGAGAACCAAAGATACCACCGTTCGTGATCGAAAATGTTCCGCCAGACAACTCATCTAGTCTAATGGTGCCATCATACGCCCGCTTCCCGAAATCCGTTATTGCTCCTTCAAGTGCTGGAAAGCCAAGTTGATCTGCATCGCGAATAACCGGAACGACCAGGCCATTTGGCCCACTGACTGCGATACCCATGTTAACAAAATGCTTATACACGATATCATTTCCATCAATTTCGGCATTCACAGCAGGAAACTCTTGCAGGCCCACGACACAGGCCTTGATAAAGAAGCTCATCAATCCAAGGCGGATACCCCCATGTTTTTTTTCAAAGGACTCCTTGTATTGCGCGCGCAATGCCATTACCGCGCTTAGGTCAACTTCGTTGAAGGTTGTGAGCATCGCGGCGGTGTTCTGGGCCTCTTTGAGTCTCGCGGCAATCGTGCGCCGCAAGCGCGTCATTCGGACCCTTTCCTCACGGACCTCGTCAACTCGTGGAGGTTTCGGCTTTGGTGGCCCTTCCGCTTCTGGCTTCCTGTCGAGAAATGCGATTACATCCCCCTTGGTGATCCGGCTACCTTTGCCACTTCCCGCCCCGATGTCCTCAGGCGCGATCTGCCGCTCATCCATCATTTTTCGGGCCGCCGGCAGCGATGCCATGGTGCCATTCCGGGCGACCGGACCTGACGGTGGCGGGGGAGGATTGACGCCAGGTTGCGGGTTGGCTGCCGGTCTGGGTACGGAGGTTTCGCCAGTCACTTCCAGAACACCCAGAACAGATCCAACCTCGACTTCGCTTCCTTCCTCTGCAGAAATGGAGCTGATTCTTCCAGACTCCGGCGCGTTAACCTCAACGGTCACCTTGTCTGTTTCCAGCTCAACTATCGGCTCATCGCGGTCCACAGCGTCGCCGGCCTTCCTGATCCAGCGTGAGACTGTTGCGGTTATGACGCTCTCGCCAAGAGATGGGACCTTAATATCCGTTAACATTCTGCGCTCCTCAGAAATTCAGATCATTGCCGTGTTTCTAAGTTAGTTCAAATTGTCAAAGCCTGATGAACCAGGGCCGCTTGTTCCTCAACATGGACTTTTGCGAGACCGGTTGCCGGGCTGGCGGCAGCTCTGCGCCCGGCAAAGATTGGCCTAGTTTTGTTCTTCCGCGACGGGATACAGCCCAAGGTCTCCTCGATGCGTCGATCAACAAACTGCCAACCTCCCATGTTTTCCGGTTCCTCCTGACACCAGACAATTTGCGCCTTCATATACGGAGAAAGGACCGTCTTCAAAGAAGTTTTTGGGAATGGGTAGAGCTGTTCTAGACGCACAATTGCAACATCATTGATGCCAAGCCGACGTCTTTCAGACAAAAGATCATAATATACCTTACCTGCGCATATCACCACTCGTTTTACCTGATTTGCCGGTTGCAGGGAATCAATTTCCGGAATGACGGCATGAAATATCGAGTTATCGCCCATATCTGATAACGCTGAAACGGCAAGCTTATGTCGCAACAAAGATTTCGGCGTCATGATGATCAATGGCTTGCGAAAGTTCCTTTTTAGTTGCCGACGAAGAACGTGGAAATAATTTGCGGGTGTCGTAATGTTACAGACCGACATGTTGCCTTCAGCGCAAAGCTGGAGGTAGCGTTCCAGTCGGGCTGAAGAATGCTCCGGCCCCTGTCCCTCGTATCCGTGCGGCAGAAGCAGCGTTAGCCCAGACATACGTAGCCATTTGCTTTCGCCAGCGGACAAGAATTGGTCGATAATGACTTGGGCTCCATTTGCAAAGTCGCCAAATTGGGCCTCCCAAAGAACTAACGTATGCGGGTCGGCCAGTGAATAACCGTACTCAAAGCCAAGGACACCTGCTTCGGACAATAGCGAATTAAAAATTTCGATTTTTGCCTGGTCACCCCGAATATTGTTAAGGGGAACATACTCGTGCTGATTTCTCTGATCGATCAAAACAGCATGTCTCTGACTAAATGTTCCACGCTGGCAGTCTTCTCCCGACAGACGAACTCGGTGTCCCTCCAACAGCAATGAGCCAAATGCCAGCGCTTCGGCAGTGGCCCAGTCGATCCCCTCCCCGGTCTCGATCATCTCTCGTTTTGCTTCCATCTGCCTTGCAATTTTCGGGTTGATATCAAATTTTGAAGGTGTCCGTGTGAGACTCAAACCGATTTCGACCAGCGTGGAAGCATCGACTGCTGTGGGTTCCTCTGCGTTGTCTCCTTCATCGTGGGACTGGTTGAATCCTGCCCAGTGGCCTTCTAGCCAGTCTGCCTTGTTAGGTTTGTAGCCAGATGCCGCCGCGTATGCATCATCCATCGTTTGCACAAACTCATCGTATAGCTGCTTCGCCTGCTCAGCATCAACAACGTGTTCATTAACGAGGCGCTCTGCATATAGATGGCGCGTGGTTTTCTGTGCGGCTATAGCGCGATACATGACTGGCTGGGTGAACGCCGGCTCGTCCGTCTCGTTATGTCCGTGGCGGCGATAGCAAACCAGATCTATTACAACATCCACACCAAATTCTTGCCTAAATTCTCCTGCAAGTTTTGCCACAAATACAACCGCTTCCGGATCATCACCATTAACATGAAAAATGGGAGATTGCACGGACTTAGCAATATCTGTGCAGTAGAGACCAGAGTATCCATGGGCCGGAACGGTTGTGAAACCTATCTGATTGTTCACGACGATATGGATTGTGCCGCCTGTACGGTATCCGATGAGTTGGCTCATTGCCAGCGTCTCGTAGACGAGTCCTTGCCCTGCAAAGGCGGCGTCTCCATGCATGAGAATGCCCATGACCGATCGTCTCACCCTTGTGTCGCCAGCCATATCTTGGCGCGCGCGTACCTTGCCCGCAACGACGGGATCGACAGCCTCAAGATGAGATGGATTCGGTTGCAACGACACGTGCACGTTATTGCCTGCGATCACCAGGTCTGTCGAAGTGCCGAGATGATATTTCACATCACCAGCCCCCTGTACCGTATCGGGCTTAAAGCTTTCCCCTTCGAACTCTGAAAAAACCGCCGTAAAGGGCTTCTTGACGACGTTGACGAGCGTGTTCAGGCGGCCCCGATGTGGCATTCCAATCGCGATTTCCCTTACGCCTGCCCGGGCGGCCACCTCGATCATCGCATGAAGAGCTGGAATCGTGCTTTCGCCTCCCTCAAGACCGAATCGCTTCGTACCGACGAAGCGTCGTTGACAGAAGGTTTCAAATCCTTCGGCTTCTGTTAATTGCTCCAGGATCTTTCGCTTCTCTGGCGCATCGAACGCCGTACGCCACGGTGCCCCTTCGATCCGTTTCTGGATCCAAAATTTTTGGTCTGGATCCTGAATATGCATAAATTCAACGCCGATCTTTCCGCAGTAGCTCGCGCGGACGATGTTAACAATCTGCCGTAACGTTGCAGTCTCAAGCCCGAGTACCTGGTCGATGAAAATGGGTCGATCGTAATCGGCCTCTGTGAATCCATAGCTACGCGGATCAAGTTCGACATGATGGCTAGGTTTACGTAGACCTAGTGGATCAAGATCGGCCTCCAGATGGCCACGCACCCGGTATACCCTAATCAACATCAGGGCGCGGATTGAATCTTTAATTGCTTGTCGTGATATCGTCCTGCCCGACATGATGGTGTCAGACGCGGCGACGGGACCCGGAAAGCCAAAGGGCCGTTTCGCCCAGGACGCCCCCTCGATGTCTCTAAGAACCTGCTGCGCCTCGTCACCAAGAGTGGCGAACAAAGTCGCGAATTCCGGGTCGATGCTACTCGGCGCTTGCACCCATTTCGCATAAAGATTGCCGATAAACGCGGCATTGTTACCGTTCATCACGGTTGCCAGACTATCGGTGCCGGCCATAGCGGTTACCCCTTATTATCCTGTCCTGCCAAAAAATGCGCCAGATTTTAAGCTGTTCACCGTACAATGCCGATATTTCGCCGATACGCAATGGAACATGATCGCTCGTTTAACGAAGCCGTGTGAGATGCACCGGGGCAGCGGCATCACCCGTCCAGCATTCCGACGCAAAAAAGTTGAAAGATCAGGTTATGGGCTGGGCGTGCTATTGTTATAGCTCTCCTTGTCGGTACGATACTGTTCAACGAAGAGTATGCTAAACTCGTCTCTAAGGCTACACAATCCATGCAACCTACGGATGTATTCTTTCCGGAACTGCCCTATTCACGGCAAATGTGCAAGAGTAGCATAGGCTTCGCTCTGCATCTCCTCGAGCCGAGAGAGCGTTCGCTCGAAGAGCTTGGTTCCTTCGCCAGCACGGTAAAGCTCAGATGGTGGTGCGGCTGCCGAGGCATAGAGCTTGACCCGATGCTCATAGAATGCGTCGACCAGCGTGATGAAGCGTCGTACTTGGTCAAAGTTGCTTGGCAAAAGTTTCGGTATCTCATCAATCAGCACCGTTGGGAAATGCGTTGCGATCGCTAGAAAATCTCCCGATCCCAACGCACGGGCGCATAATGTCGCAAAATGAAACCTGGCGACCCCATTCGCCGCGACCGGCACTTCCAGATTGCGACCAAAAACCCGCAAGATCTCGGTTCGCTGTACTGCGCCTCCGGCAAGATTAGCAAAAATGGCATCGAGCGCTTTTCTGGCGTCTTCGTTTGCAGGCGCGTACCAGGTAGCAATCCCGCGCAAGCGGTCGCGCCGATAATCCCGTGCCGCCTCCAATACAAGCACATCCAGATGACGCTTCAACAGATCGATAAATGGGCGCAACAAGTCGTATCCAGTCCCGCCTCGCAGCAAGTCGTCGGGAGGTGTGTTCGACGTCGCGACTACGACAACCGCACGCGAAAATAACCCTTCAAACAGACGGGCTAGAATCTGGCCGTCGCCAACGTCCAGAACCTGGAATTCGTCAAAGCACAACAGCGCCGCTTCAGCAGCAATTGATGCCGCAATTACGTCCATTGGATCAACATCTATCTCTGCTTGATGGACCCGATGAAGCCTGGCATGCACCTCCTGCATGAACTGATGAAAATGAATTCGACGCTTTCGTTTTACTTCGGCCTGCTCGAAAAACAGATCCATCAGCATTGACTTGCCATGTCCAACTTCACCGACAAGGTACAATCCTGAAGGGTAATCGTCTGGCGCCTCGTCCACCCGCTTGCGGTTCAGCAACCTCCCGAGCCACCCGTTGTGGGATATCATCTTCGAGGGGTGCGGATCATATCCGCGCAAGCGTCGCCATAGAGCATCAAGGCGCTCTGCCGCGCGCGTTTGTGCCGGGTCGGCTTGGAGTCTGCCGGCCTCAATCAGGGCGCGGTATTTTCCGAGAACCCCAATCGCTGAAGGTATCGCAGGCTCATCCAACATTTGAATTCGACGTCCGCCTTATTGGTTCTCCGCCCCCATCGCCCGCTGGCCAGATCGCCGGAACTCTTAGCTGCTTGTTTATCGAATCCACCAGCTCGCATATAAATATTCTAAAAACTGAACCGATCTCCACCATGATAATCAGCCTCTTGCGCCCGTTCGCATAGCCTGCCCAAAAAAGGCAGGCAACACGTAGTTTCCGGTTCAGCCCCACACATTAAACGGTGGCGGGATTCATGCCGGCTTTATCAGCCTGTAGGCTCTGAAGTGGTTATCTTCCGATCAGCCTACCAGACACCACGTTGTGCAGCTGTCATAAAGACTCGTTGATCCAGACTCCGCGTCCAACTCTGATCGCAGCGTGCAGAATCGAAGTCACCCCATCGTGCAATTCGCGTGCATCCCAAGGCGACGCTCGTGACTCTCCGGTAAGGGGCAACCGCGGAGCGCCACCGATTTTGGTGAGCTTGAGGGCAGGAACAGCGAGGCCGGCAGCATAATTTCCGCACTTCCGCCCAACTTTCTGGCGTTCGAATTTCCTCATACCGCGGCAGCCCTGAGCTGCCATCGTGTGCTCGTTCAGATTCAAATACCTTGGCGCGGCTCACAACGTACCTCGGATCAGAATGTTAGAATGAGTCATGACACCGTACCGGCTATCGGCGTCGCTGGGGCATGACCCGCGTCAGCTCTTCAGGTTTGCTTTGATTCCCGTATCGGAATCTACCACACTCGAAAAGAAAATTATCATATCAGACAGAACGAAAACAAACCCGCGACGACAAAAAATCGATTTTTCCGGTAGCGCGATGCTGTCAGACTCCGACGTCCACAGGGTGCATGATCGCTGTTCGTCATGCTGGTGACAACGCTCGTAGTCCAAGCATAAACGCTGCAAATGCTGCAGTTCCTGCAGCATAGATTAAAATGAACCAGATCAATTTCCTCAGCCGAGGATATCCACCGCAAACCCGATTCATTATGTTGTCAATGGTAGTAAGCGCTCGCATCGATCTTTCCCCGGAACACATAGTATGCGAAAATATTGTAGCCTACGATGATCGGAATCATGACCCCTGCGCCAATTAGCAGAAACAACTGGGAGCTTACGGGGGATGACGCATCCCAGATTGTCAACGTGGGCGGAACAATATTTGGATAGAGAGAATATCCAACGCCTGCAAAATTTATAAAAAATATCGTGATGGCAAAAACAAATGGTGCCCAGTCACGTTTTGTTACCCCAACTTTCCTTAGTCCGCGAAACAAACCATAGAAAAGGCAGATCAATATGAGAGATGCAAGGGCCGTTGCCAGAACACCTGTGCCGCTAAACCAACGTCGAGCAAAGTCATTATGCAACGTTGGCGTCCAGAAACTGAATACCAGAACCAGTCCCAACATCGCCACAGCCAGTTTTACCGCAACCTTCCGCATGCGAGCCTGCAACCTACCGTCAGTGCGCCATATCAGCCATGTCGAACCAAGGAAAGCGTAGGCAAGCACCACAGCAAAGCCGGTAAATATCGAAAAGTATGAAAAACAACGAAGCGCTCCACCCGTAAATTGCATATTCGACACCGGGATTCCATGGAGCACGGCGCCGAGAATCATGCCTTGACAGAAACCTGCAATAATCGATCCACTCATTAGTCCGACATCCCAGTTCCGCCGCCCTCGCTCCGTTGTTGCCCTAAACCGAAATTCAAATGATACGCCGCGTAGAATTAATGCCATAAGCATCGCAATGATCACGGGATAAACAGCAGGTAGAATCACGCTATACGCTACAGGAAAAGCGCCATAAAGAAATGCCCCCCCAAGAACGAGCCATGTCTCGTTACCGTCCCAGACCGGCGCGATTGAATCAACCATGACATCGCGCTCCGGCCGTTCCCGTTCGGCGGCAAATAGGACTCCGACACCGAGATCAAAGCCATCAAGAGTTATATATGCAAAAATTACAAATGCAATGATAAAGCCCCAGACAACTGGAAGCCAATGATTGTTGATCATGGCGCCTGCTCCGCTTATTTGACCCGTGAAACGCCCCCATGAAGCCCTTTTGGCCCATGGCTTCGCATCGGCTTATCTCCCTCGACATCCGGTTCATCCAGCACCGGCTCGCGCGCCATCATCCGCAGCACATATCTGATACCGGTTCCGAAGATGAAAAAATACAGGATGATAATAATCCCGAACGACCATAACAATTCTCCGACTGTTAACGGTGAAGCGCTCTGCGCCGTTCTAAGGAGACCGTATACAGTCCACGGCTGTCGGCCGGTTTCCGTAACAACCCACCCGGCGATAATCGCAATGAACCCGGTAGGTCCCATTGCCATTGCAGCCTTCATGAAGAGCCGGTTATCAAATAGCTGACCTTTGAAGCGAAGCCACAGCGACACCAAGCCCAATATCATCATGAGGCTCCACAACCCAACCATAACCCTAAACCCCACGAATGTTGGTATAAGGACCGGCCAGTCTCGCCTCGAAAAGGCATCAAGACCTTGTATTACGCCGTGCATTGAGTGCGTCACAATTAACGACCCCAGCCAAGGAATCTTTATGTCATACAGCAGCATTCCCAGTGCTCTGTCCGGGAGACCAAACAGATGCAATGCCTGCCCTGCTTTTGTATGAAAATCGCCCTCAATGGCAGCGAGTTTTATTGGCTGGTCGCGCCACACCTCGCGGCCGGACTGATCACCAATGAAACCTTGTACAGGCGTGACGAGTGCCGCCATCCACATCGCCATCGAAAACATTAATCGACTGACCGGGTTGTGCTTATTCCGTAACAAATGAAATGCTCCAACTGCCCCTACCGCGAAAGCGGTTGCTAAAAACGCGGCCAAAAGCATGTGCAGCCATTCATAGGGAAAATCAGGGTTGAAAATAATCTTCAACCAATTCTGTGGCTCAAAAGTTCCGTTTGGCCCTATCGTGTAGCCTCGCGGCGTCTGCATCCAGGAATTTGCGGCCAAGATCCACGTCGCGGAAAGCAGCGTTCCAACTGAAACTAACGTTGTTGCAAGAAAATGCAACCGCGGCCCAACGCGCCTGAGTCCAAAAAGCATGATTCCAAGAAATCCCGCCTCCAAGAAGAACGCGGTCAACGTTTCCCATGCCAGCAACGGCCCCAGAATTGGACCGACCTTGTTTGAGTATCCACTCCAGTTGGCGCCGATCTCGTAGGCCATGACCAACCCTGAGACAACACCAATGGCAAAGATAACAGCGAAAACTTTTAACCAATACTTGTATGTATCGAGGTAAACTGCCTTTTTTGTCGCTAGCCACATCAGCTCCAGCACGACCAAATAAGCGGCGAGACCAATTGAGAACGCCGGAAACATGATATGAAATGCGATAGTAAAGCCAAATTGGGCGCGTGCCAGTTGAATTGCGAGTGGTGCTGCGACAAATCGTGTCATGACATATCCTCGACTCGTGGACCGAAGGCATCTCTCTGGCCATGTCAGTGCTATCGGTTACCCGTACGGTTCGACCGACAGGAGCACTCGAGACCCAGCGACGGCGGAGCAGGACCGGCGAGGCCCATGGCCGCCCGGACCAGGTCGGCATCTGGCGCGCTCTGTGTATCCCCTGGGATACACGCGCCAATGCGCCGAGTGGACCTCTCCGTCCTCTCGGACCGGAGTTGCACTC
>DAIDMG010000007.1 GCA_027449105.1 Acidiphilium sp.
GCGACCTCTCAAACCAAGCACGCGCCGCGTCCTCGTCAGGAAACATCTCATTGAAGGCGCGAAGGGTCATCGTCATGCTTTGTTCTACGTCTAGTCAACTATTTAGTCAACTTAATAGTTCCGCTGCCGAATACCAATGTTCCGGATTTGGCCAAATAAGCGCCCTCAGCAGAGCTTCCACGTGGTCTGCGGCAACCGTTATTACGCTGGTGGTGCATCGGAGAGTTCGTTGATTTGAACTGCGTGGCCTCGCAGGATTGTGAGTGCATTGACTTCATGATCTGTGCTGAGTAGCAGAGCGCGTATCGTCGTGGGGATATGGGTCAAACGTGCCATGAAACAGGACGATTCGGCACAGCACGATGACACGGTTGCTTCGTTCGATAAGCGGCTTGAGACTGCGCGACTAAAGGCAGGACTGGTTGCAAAGCCGAAGTCGGACCGGGACAGGTCACCGGATGACAATCCGCTGACGATGGCGATGCGGCTTGGCTCGGAGATGGTCGGTGCCCTAGCGATCGCCGTTGTGATCGGTTATGGGCTTGACCGGCTGTTGGACACGGCCCCTTGGTTCATGATCGGCCTCGTACCGATCGGAGCAGCGGCGGGAATACTGAACGTGTTTCGTGCGGCCGGATCATCCCGTCCAAACACGAAACCGAAGGACTGAACGGAGAAGACGCCTTGGCGCTGATGGTTGAAATGGATCCGCTGAGCCAATTCCACCTCCAATCGGGGTTGGGAACATTGGGGCGCATTATCGATTTCACCAATTCTAATCAGATGATGGTGATCGCAGCGTTAATTGTGACAACCGTGATGGGCATTGGCCTGCGCAGGGCAGCCATTGTGCCAGGACGGATGCAGGGCTTGGCTGAATTGTCATACGAATTTGTGCACAACATGGTCATCGACACAATCGGAGAGGAAGGTAAGCGATTTTTCCCCTTCGTTTTTACTCTGTTTTCATTCATTCTGGTTGGAAACCTGCTGGGGCTTTTCCCCTATTTCTTTGCATTCACAAGCCACATTGCAATAACAGGCGCGCTGGCATTTTTTGTCTTTCTCCTGTCGCTGATAGTTGGGTTCTGGCATCATGGTTTTCGTTTCTTTAAATTTTTTGCACCATCAGGCGTGCCAGCTTGGTTATTGCCGCTACTAATCCCGATCGAAATTGTGTCTTTTTTGTCTAGACCTGTCTCACTGTCAGTTCGTCTGTTCGCGAACATCACGGCAGGTCATGTCATGTGGGAAGTATTTGCCGGCTTTATGCTGATGCTCGTAAGCAGCCTCGGCGCTCTTGGCGTAGTGGCAGCCCTGATCCCGCTTGGCCTCAACATAGCTCTTACAGCATTGGAGTTCCTGGTTGCGTTTCTGCAAGCGTACGTGTTCGCAATCCTGACGTGTTTGTATTTGCATGATTCGATCCACCTGCACTGAACGAATTTTGTCGTGTAATTTGTTACAAAAGCGCGGTATCGCGCGAAACTGAAAGGAAATCGCCATATGGCTATCGATACCGTTCTCCTTGCTCGCGATATCGGCGCCGGCCTAGCGACAATCGGCGTTGCCGGTGCCGGTGTAGGCATCGGCAATCTGTTCGGTTCCTTCGTGGCGGCCGTTGGTCGTAATCCGGCCGCGCGCGACCGGATGTTCCGTGACGTGCTGCTGGGTTTTGCCCTGACTGAGGCAGTAGCTCTCTACGCCTTGGTAATCGCGTTGATCATTCTTTTCGCTTAGGTGCGGTTAGATGCTCTTCGCACGCCGCTTCTGGGTACCCGCCGCCGCGACAATGATAACGGGGTTCCCAGCCGCAGCTTTTGCGGGGGAGCAACTGCCGCAAATGGACTTTGCCAATCCGTACACCTCTGGCCAGGTCGTATGGATGGTGGTGATCATGGTGGCTCTCTACTACTCGCTGTCGCGGAGAGCGCTACCGGCAATCGGCGGAATCATTGAAAACCGGCGCTCACGTATTGCTGCAGACCTGAACGCCGCCCAAGAAGCCAAAGTTACTGCGGAACGCACGGCCGCCGAATTAAACCGGGCCATCATGACAGCGCGCCAAGCTAGCCAAGCACTGATTGCCGAAGCGATCGCCAACGCGAAGCGTGAAGCCCAGCAGGAAGCAGAACATCTCAACGCGAGACTGGCCACTGAGTTGGCATGCGCCGAGGCAGCGATCGAGGCCGCTCGGCAAAATGCTCTCGCGGCCCTGCCTCTCATCGCAGAAGATGTAGCAGATTCGCTGGTCCAGCGCTTGGTCGGCGTAGAACCGGATAAACGCGCACTGGCCAAGGCGCTCAAATCGGCGCAAAGTTGAAGGAGCCGGCATGGAATACCAAGCCCTACACGCGCCACTCTGGGATCAGGGAACTTTCTGGGTAACTGCCGCCGTCTTAATTTTTCTGTTTTTCTTTGGTCGCAAAATTGTCGGCTTTGTCGTGGACATGTTGGACAAGCGTAGTGCTGAAATTGCCGCTTCTCTTGCAGAGGCAGCGCAGCTCCGCGCAGAGGCTGAAAAGATGCTATTGGAAGCGGAAGCTCGGCGAGCAGAAGGTGAAGCGCAAGCCAAGGCGATGGTTGAAGCGGCTTCCAGAGAAGCCCAGCGCATGGCAGCAGAAATCACCCAAAACGCGATAGCGTATGCCCAGCGGCGCGAGCGGATAGCATTGGAGCATATTGCTGCGGCCGAAGCTGCGTCGGTGTCAGCAGTACAGACCGCAGCGGCTGAACTCGTTGTAAAAGCTGCCGAAATCGTCATGCGCGAGCACGTCGATGCGGGGCAGGATACAAAACTTATTGACGCGGCAATTTCTACCCTGCCCGCCTCATTCCGGCGAGGCACCGCCTAATCTTGATGCGGCAACTGTCCCTGCACGGCATAGCCTTTCCGGTGCCATGTTGATATAGCCATTATCGGCTTCGGGTGCGTCTATCCGGAGTTATCTGCTCCTCCAGCATTAGCACGAGGTTCGCTTATGGCCCGTCGCCGCCAGTTATACGAAGGTAAAGCAAAAATTCTTTTCGAGGGCCCGGAACCGGGAACACTCGTGCAATATTTCAAGGACGATGCGACTGCCTTTAATGCCCAGAAGAAAGGCACCATCACCGGTAAAGGTGTCTTGAACAATCGGATCAGCGAATTTCTGATGCAGCGAATTGCTGAAATCGGCGTCCCGACACATTTCATCCGTCGGCTGAATATGCGAGAACAGCTGATTCGTGAAGTCGAGATCATACCGATCGAAGTTGTGGTCCGCAATATCGCGGCGGGAAGCCTTTCAACACGGCTTGGCATTGCCGAAGGAACCAGGTTGCCTCGCAGTATCATTGAATATTATTACAAAAATGACGCTCTTGGCGACCCGATGGTTGCCGAAGAGCACGTCGCGGCATTTGGGTGGGCAAGTGCACAGGACATGGACGACATCGTCCATATGACCTTGCGAATCAACGACTTTTTGACTGGCCTCTTCCTTGGTGTCGGAATTTCCCTAGTTGACTTCAAGGTTGAGTTCGGCCGGCTATGGGAGGGGGAGGAGATGCGCATCGTCCTCGCCGATGAAATAAGTCCGGACAATTGTCGTCTATGGGATACCAAAACAAACGAAAAAATGGATAAGGACCGGTTCCGTCGCGATCTGGGCAAGGTTGAAGAAGCCTATCAGGAAGTCGCCATGCGCCTTGGGATTCTCCCGGAAGCGGGTGCGCGGGATCTCAAAGGTCCGGAGGTAATGCAGTGAAGGCGATTGTAACGGTGACGCTCAAGGACGGTGTCCTTGACCCCCAAGGCAAGGCGATCCGCCATGCGCTGGACGGCCTTGGGTTCGCAGGTGTCGGCGAGGTCCGTGTCGGCAAAGTTATCGAACTTGATCTCTTGGAAGCCGACCCCTTCAAAGCACGGGAAAAAGCCGAAATGATGGCCCGGCGTTTGCTGGCCAATACGGTCATTGAGCAATTCGACGTCGTCGTTCGGTGAAGGCGCGTGCGATTAAAGGCGGCCTGCGGTCAAGTGCAGCGGTGGCACTGTTCAATGAAGTACATCGTGTCCGCTGGCACTGGTATGTATGTGGCTGCAACCGGCCGCTGTCCTTAGCCGTGGGTTTGATTCTGGCTAATCAGAAATAACGAAGACAGCCGCTATAGGCGGAGATAACACAAATCGCCCCAGCTACACGTGGATAGGCATCTGCGACATCTTTGCCACGGCACCACTGGTCTCAGCTATGCCAGTGAGGTTAATCCGAAGTAAAGCACGGCGAATCCCGGCCCTTTAGAGCGTGATTGGTTTTAGTTGAATCGAGGGGTTTCCGAATCGGCGAATGAGTGATTCAAACTACTGGCTGGTATGGAGGCCAGCCATGATGGCGAGACCTTATTCGGATGATCTTCGGGAGCGGGTTGTTGCGGCGGTTTTGGAAAGTGGTTTGTCATGCCATCGAGCTGCGACGCAGTTTGATATAGCGGTCAGCACGGCGGTGAATTGGGTGCGGCGTTTCCGGGAAACCGGCGCCGTTACACCCGGCCGGATCGGTGGGCACCGGCCGCGCACGATCCGGGGTGAGCACGAAACTTGGCTCTGTGCCCGGCTCGGGGAGCGCGCCTTCACCCTGCGTGGCCTGGTAGCCGAATTGGCCGAACGCGGGCTTGAGGCGGATTATTGGGCGGTCTGGACCTTCGTGCATGAGCACGGGCTGACGCACAAAAAAAGACACTGGTCGCTGCTGAGCAGAGCCGTCCCGATGTCAGGCGCCGCCGGGAGCAGTGGCTGAAATATCAGCCACGCATCGACCCGGCCCGTCTCGTTTTCGTTGACGAAACCTGGGTGAAAACCAACATGGCGCCGCTGCGAGGCTGGAGCCCGCGCGGTGAACGCCTGAATGGTCAGGCCCCGTTCGGACACTGGAACACCACAACCTTTCTGGCAGCACTCCGCCACGACCGGATCGACGCACCGTGGATGATCGACGGTCCCATCAACGGCGAGCGCTTTCGCGTCTATGTTGCCCAAGTGCTGGCCCCAACCCTCGCACCGGGCGACATCGTCGTCATGGATAATCTCGGCAGCCACAAAAGCCACGCCGTGCGCCAGGCGATACGTCAGGCCGGCGCCAAGTTGCTCTTCCTGCCCAAATACTCTCCCGACCTCAACCCGATCGAGCAGTTCTTCGCCAAACTCAAGTATCACCTCAGAGCCGCACAGCAGCGCACAAGGGAAGCCCTCAGCAATGCCGTCGCACACATCCTCGCCACCGTCACACCACAGGAATGCTCAAACTACCTCAAGCATGATGGTTATGGACAAACTTAAACCAATCACGCTCTAAGGGCGGCAAACAAAGTCGTCGTGCCATTGCGCTTGTAATCATGGGTCATGGTCCCGCACTTGCCGGGCTTGAGCGGCAGGCCTGGCTGGGTCCGATCAAGCGCCTGGATCTGGCTCTTCTCGTCGATGGAGACGACGACAGCATGAGCGGGAGGGTCCATATAGAGACCAACGACATCCTCGACCTTCTCGGCGAATTTGGGATCATTGGAGCGCTTGAACGTCCGCAAACGATGCGGCTGGAGACGATGGGCGTCCCACAGACGTTGAACGGCGCGCAGCGAGATGCCGACGGCCTTGGCCATCGCGCGGCCTGTCCAATGGGTGGCTTCACCCGGCGGTTCAGAGCAGGTGAGCGCCAGCACTTTGGCGACGACGCCGGTCGAAAGCGGAGCCCTCCCGGGCTTGCGCGTCTTGTCGCGCAAGAGACCATCGATCCCTGCCTCGCCATATCGCTGCTGCCAGCGCCAAACGGCCGGGCGGCTGACGCCGGCCTGTTGAGCGATTTGCAAGACCGCCAAGCGCTCGGCCGAAAGGAGAATGATCCGTGCCCGCTGCACATGCTTGAGCGGGCGATTACGGTCGCTTGCGATGGCGAGTAGACGCGCGCGATCTTCAGCTGCGAGGATGACGTTGACGGTCTGGGACATGTCACCAGACTCGCACATACTCAGAAAAATGTGAATCCTATGTCAGCGTCGTTGCACTAGCGTTCTGCCCGCGGCTGCATCGGAACCACGGCTCGTCTACGGAACCGGTTGCTACACCCGAAACGCAGCCCCACGTTTCCCCGCTTTTTAGGCGGCGAGGTGGCCACCGAGGGTAACGTCCGGGCAAAGCCGCTGTGCTGCATGGACCGAAGGTCATTGGCAACGGTGGCCAGAGCTAACATTCCCGAAAAGGCAGTCGCGCCTGTGTAGAAATTATATTTTCGGCGCCATGGCACAGATAAGGCGTCCGTGACTTTCTGTTTCCACCAATGAGAGATTGCGCTGGCTGACAATCAACTACAGGTATCGGCGGGACCTCGCTCATAATATTTGCACCAGCCGTTCGGACTGATAATTCCCTCAATCATCGTGCAGCGAGCTGGGTGACCTGGCATAAACATACAACAGCTTGCACATCGTGCGCCGCCATGCGGGTGATCTTGGTAGTCCGCCAGCTTTTTTGACATCATCGGCATCGCGCGAGCGCTACGGGTTAACATCGTCATTAGGATCATTGTAGCCGGCACTATTGCACGCATGAGGGTTCGGCGATTCGTCATCTTGGTCTGATTCCATAATCTTTGAATTGTTTATGTAACATTATGGGGGACGCTTCCGAATTCCACAAGAGACGCAGCGGCGGAAGGAGGTTAGTCCAGGACGGATTTGTTTAAGCATCATTTTGGTGGTACAGGCTGGTTTATTATAAAAAAATGCTTGCTAAAGAAAAATCCAAGATCGCTCTTGGAGCTTTAGTTGAGCCAGAGTTGCGTGGCTAGCTATGAGCCGATGTCCAACACCTGTGGTCACGCCTTCGTGATATGATGCCTCTGTGCCGCTAGGGCTTCTTGGCCAATACAAGGAACCCTAGCCAGCTTGGATGTCTGCTAGACACAATACTGTGTGTCAATGTAACCGGCATTTTTTGAGAGGGTTTAAACTTCTTGTCTACAATTGCGAGGCGCTGGCATCACGCTGCTTCGTCGTAGATGCAGTTTCTACTAGCAGAAAGGAATGAAAAAATAATGGCACCCGTTGCTTGGACGCGAGCACAGAAGACGAGCATGGTAGAGCCGTTGCTTGCGGACGCTTTCGTCGTTCATTACCGGCGAGCCCAAGGGGCTCGCGGTGCAGCATAAGGCACTTGAGCTTGAATCGCTGGTGTCCGCCGCAACAGCACGAACAGTCCGGCAAGGCCGAGAAGTATCATCCAGCCATAGCCTGTAACCACCATGCCCCATAGCAACGGCGTTTCCTGGAATCCGCCGCAAAGAAACGTCCAAGTCGCTACCGCCGCGTCGCGGACTACCCAAAGCATGGTCAATGCTCCTGCCGCCAACGCACAACCTGTCGCTGCCCCGAAGATCACTAGGATAGCAGCCCGTAGAATACGTCTCATAACCTCTCTGTACCCACGATGCAGAATAAGGCCAAGTAAGAAATGGCGCCCTAATTGCTCCGCGCGGCCTTTCCTGCTCCGGCAACGCCCGCTAGTTAGCCTGTCATTCAGGATCGGGCCCTAAAGGTCATGTGCTGCTGGTCGACTGTTGCGCGAGTCAGACATCTAAAGCCAAAGGTCGGAGTTATTGCCAGATACTCGCGTTTTGCCGATGGGCATCGGAGCAAGCTCCTGAACTCCCATCTGCACACGCGTAGGGTCATTGCCGACCCGGTTCTTTCGGGGAGCGGGATATCCGCAAAGGTTCGCCGTTGCGTTGTGATCGCGGCCTATGACGCTGCCGCACTAGCAGTGGAGCGTCCGCACCGAAAGCTTACGCCCCCCCCCCGCTGCAGCTTGCCGCACATTCAACATGTCTGGCTGGAAGGGAATCACGGGCCGTACTCGACCAACCCCACCACCGACGCACATTGGCTTATGCGCGTGTTTCCAGCCGCGACCAGAAGGATGATCTGGAACGACAGAAGCAGGTTCTTGAGCTTTACTGTGCCCGGCAGGGCTGGACGTTCGAGGTGGTTGCTGATCTCGGTTCGGGGATGAATGACCACAAGAAGGGGCTGAAGAAGCTGCTGGCGGCGATCATCGGCGGCTCGGTCGGGCGGTTGGTCATCACGCACAAGGACCGGCTGTTGCGCTTCGGTGCCGAGCTGGTCTTCGCCATCTGCGCGGCGAAGAACGTGGAGGTGGTGATCCTCAACCAGGGTGAAGACACCACGTGCGAGGAGGACGACCTGGCCCAGGACGTTCTGGAGATGATCACCGCGTTCTCGGCCCGGCTCTATGGCAGCCGTTCGCCCAGAAACCGGAAACTGCTCAATGGCATGCGCAAGGCGCTCGAGGATTCCTCCACATGCTGATCGCTACCGCCCACCGCATCGCGGCAGCCGAGTGGCAGTAACACTTTGCTCAGAATAAGGATGAACGATGCTGTCCACACCATCTTACGACCAAACTATGCGATGCTTGTTCTTCAACGTTGTGTAGCCATCTTAACAATTGTTTCGCTGGCACCGGGACGATGATGGCGGCGTACCCAAGCATTGCGCAGCCTCGAGTTCGTCATAGCCCCATGATCGTTGTATGTTTTGAACACATGGCCTTCAGGCTTCGGTTTTGACCGGAGCCTTGTGAGGCACTTTCGGTCATTTCATGCCGACTCTGTTAAAGAGTTCATAAAAACAATCAAATGGATGTTGCTTTGGAGGGTTTAGAGATCAACACACGCTGACCGAAAATGACTTGCCTGACTTGCGTTGCGGCAGAACATCATCTGACGCAGGGATTGTTGGGACGATGAGGCCATGGGACAGAGGGCGTTTTATTGGACGCCGCTATGACCAAGCTTAGCCATAGGTGAGCAACAACGAACAAAGGCAGCCCGGTGCCGGCATCCCTTTCTCTCGAAGCAGACTTTGGCTAGTCGCCTTGACGAGCTGATGGCACACGTCAAACTGAAATACCGAAAATATCAGAAAGATTGTCTTATGCAGCAAGTGTTGGTCCACAACGTCAACAAGATCTACAGGAATGGTTGCATTGCCCTCCATGCTGTTGATCTAGCGATTGAACAAGGTGAGATTTTTGCCCTTCTTGGTCCTAACGGAGCAGGTAAGACGACGCTGATCAGCATAATCTGCGGCCTCGTAACCAAATCGTCAGGCCAAGTGTTGGTTGCAGGGCATGATATCCAGCGCGATTATCGTGCGGCGCGTATGCGCATTGGAATGGTACCGCAGGAAATCGCGCTGGATATCTTCGAAACTGTCTGGAACACCGTGCTCTTCAGCCGCGGGCTGTTTGGCAAGCGGCGGGATACCGCATATCTTGAGCAGTTGCTCCGTGATTTATCGCTTTGGAACAAACGTGATGCCCGGGTTATCGAACTTTCCGGCGGCATGAAGAGGCGCGTGATGATTGCTAAGGCACTGAGCCACGAACCTGATATTCTGTTTCTTGACGAACCGACGGCCGGCGTTGATGTGACGCTCCGGCGCGATATGTGGGCTCTTGTACGCAGGCTGCGCGAAAAGGGCGTCACCATCATTCTGACCACTCATTATATTGAGGAGGCAGAAGAGATGGCTGATCGCGTCGGGGTCATTGATAAAGGGCGCTTGCTGTTGGTGGAAAGGACGGTCAGCCTTATGCGCAAGATGGGAAAAAGGCGGCTGACCATCGTGCTCCAGCATCCACTTGCGGACGTCCCTCTCGAACTGGCCGGCTGGCAATTAGAACTTGAGGAGAATGGACACAATCTTATCTACAGCTTTGATGCTAATGCCGAAAATACAGGCATTCCCACCTTGCTCCGGCGCATTGCCGAGCTCGGCATCGAATTTCGTGATCTTGACACCGCTCGTAGCTCTCTTGAGGATATCTTTGTAAGCCTCGTGGAGAGGGCCGCATGAGATGGTTTTCAATTAACTATACCGGCATCTATGCAATTTACCGCAAGGAGATGGCGCGCATGGCGCGTACCATGTGGCAAAGCGTGGCCACGCCGGTCATCACGACAGTGCTTTATTTTGTCGTTTTTGGCCGTGCGATCGGTTCACAGATTCAACACGTGGATGGCGTTGGTTACGGCGCGTTCATTGTGCCCGGTCTGATCATGCTGACATTGCTTACCCAAAGCGTTTCTAACGCTTCGATCGGCATCTACTTCCCAAAATTTACCAAGACTATATATGAAGTTTTGTCGGCCCCGCTCTCATATACCGAGGCAGTTTTTGCTTATGTTGCTGCGGCCGCGACCAAAGCCATCTTGCTCGCACTAATTATCCTGGCGACAGCGACGCTGTTCGTGCCGCTCAATATTCACCACCCCGTTTGGATGGTTGCGTTTCTGGTGCTGACCGCACTCGCTTTCAGCCTATTCGGGTTTATCATTGGCATCTGGGCGGACAATTTCGAGCAACTCGCGATTGTACCAGCGTTGGTGATGACGCCCCTCACGTTTCTAGGAGGCGCCTTTTATTCGATTGGTATGCTGCCGCAGCCTTGGCGCGCAATTAACATGCTTAATCCAGTTGTTTATCTGGTAAGTGGCTTCCGCTGGAGCTTCTACGGCAGCACTGACGTGGGTATTGGAGCGAGTCTTGCTTTCACTGGTCTCTTTATGGTGATCTGTCTGCTCGTGCTGTGGTGGATTTTTTGCACCGGCTACCGGCTGAAGACCTGAACGGGGATTATAATGCCGCTTGCGCCAATCACCAAATCGCCGCGCGAAGCCCCCGACTTGAGGCATGCGGAGCAAAGCGGCCGTTTTTAGTTGAGCAGGAGATGGTGCCATGCTACCTATCTGTTATCGAATAACGGTTTAACTGCAATGTCGTTTTTTCTTGAAAATACCATGTTGTCGGGCGCCCAAAGTGCCGCCGGAAGGTTCTTGTTAATGGCGTTGATAAAAGACTGAAGACGATCATTGCCGATGTCTCGGCGGAAACAGAAAGCATTCTGATGGAATAGGAGATCATGCTGGACCACGTTCAGGCGCTGTTTGACGTCGATCCGCAATCCGGCGTCCATCGCGTTGTTAAGGCAATGAAGGGACGGTCCTCGCGTCTTCTCCGGGAGGAGTTTGCCTACTTGCATTCGCGGCTGCCGACGTTGTGGACGAACAGCTCTTTTGTTTCGACGATGGGTGGGGTGCCGCTTGGGATCGTCAAGCCGTACATCGAAAATAAGAAGGTGGTCTGATGATCGGCAGAAGCCGCCGATCCAGGTGAGTTGGCCTGAAGAGCGTTGGCGGATGAGCCGCGCTGCCCCCGATAGCTTTCGTCGAATTGTCGCTACGGACACCGTTGGCGGACGAACGGGAGCTGTCGATACATCTGGACGCCGCCCGATAGATCCACGATGCCCTTTCCGGCAAATGCCTGCGGGTTCTGGATCCGATGCGCGAGTCCCAGGAGTGGCAACGCGCTCGTGCCGTGCCCGGGAGCCAGGAACGCACGGACCTGTTCAAGGTGCCATCGAGAGCTTTGACGTCAAAGCATTAATGGCTGACCGCTTCGCGATCGCCTGGAAGAACGCCTGCTGAATCGCCAACCATCTGTCGCCGAACGAGACACAGAAGTCGACGTTGCGCGCTTTTCAGGCGGTGCAAATGGACGCCTTCGGCAAGCATGGGCGTCCGCGCTTCAAGCGCTATGGTGAGATTGTTTCTGTCGAGCGCAAGACGAACAGGACCGGTATCGGCTTTACAGGCAATGCCGTCGAACGGTCGGGCCTCCGCATGCCGGTCCTTCTCACTCCGGCTGCCGCCGACGCCTGGCAGGTCGAGGCTTTGAAGCATAGGACCAAATATTGTCGTCTGATCCGCCGGGAAATACGCGGCGTGATTCGCTGGTCGGTGCAACTGATCCAGGAGGGCAAGGCGCGCATCAGACGCCCGATGACTCCCAGCATCGTTGGACTTGATCTTGGCCCTTCGACCATCACCATGGTGTCCGCGACGGATGCCGCGCTTGAGCCGTTTTGCCCGACTGTCGAACAGCCCTGTAAAGAAATGCGGCGCATCGAATGGGCCAAGGACCGTTCGCGCCGCGCTACGAACCCGGTTGACATGGACACGCTTGCCAGTAGTCGCATCCGTTCGTTCGTATTCCCGTGCCGAATGGTTCACCGCGAGATGCGGCTGCGCCTTGCCGATATGCTTGTAAGCCGGAAGGCCATCCGTCATCGTCGTCGCGTCCCCGTCACCGACACACCATCCAAAGCTGAACTGATGGCCGCTTCCCCGTGCGTAGAGATTCACTTTCGCGACCACATCAGCGCCGCCGCCATTGGTGATTGCGAGATGATTTCCCCCGCTTCCGGGGTGGCGCGCCCGCATACATCTTGTCGATCTCGACCACGCCTGAAAGGATCAAATTCGCTTCCCCCAACATGGCCCGAACCCGATGACCAAGATGCCATGCCGCAGGGTAGGAGATGCCAAGCATCTCGCTCAGTTTCATCGCCGAAATACCCTTCGACGAAGACATCATCAGATAAATGGCATGCGCCCATGCCAGCAGCGGCAGATGCATCCGGTGCATTGGCGTTGCTGCCATCACCCCATGCAGTTCCAGCGCCGTGGCGTTTTGAGCCAGGCCACGTGATTGACCGAACCGCATTTCGGGCATTCCGGGCCGTGCGGCCAGCGCGCTTTCTCAAACCATGCACGCGCTGCGTCCTCATCAGGAAACATCTCGTTAAAAGTGCGAAGCGTCATGGTCACGCTTTGTTCTGCCAGTGGTAGCCTATTTAGCCAACCAGATAGTTCCGACCGGATTTATCCGCGAGGAGGTTTAGCGTTTGCAAAACGTTACTTCACTTTGACGGAAAAATGTCTAAACTACAGCAACCGTGATCGATTCCATTAATTGTGAATCTTGGGATGGTCCTTTTGGTGACATCGTCCGCGCGCGGGCTATCGAAATGCTCGAAGGTGGGGCAGTTTTATTGTTTTCTGCTCTTCCTTTTTTACTGACCAACGCAGAAACCTCTGTCGTTTGTGCTGCCGGCCTGGATGGTTCGGCCAAAAATATCAGCCTTGATCCGGTGACTCATCAATGCAAAGGGAGTTCTCTCGCTGGTGCAGAGTTGCAGACCTTGACTGGCCTGGTGAAGCGGTTCGCTAGTTGTGCCACTACCCTGGTGGCTGGACTATTCCCGGCTTACGCCGAGGGCTTATCTTGTGCGCGGACCAGCTTTCGACCTGTGGAAATTGCCGACCGGAGAACCTCTTGGCGGCAGGACGATAAGCGCCTGCATGTGGATGCATTTCCAAGTCGCCCGATGCAAGGGCGGCGAATTCTGCGCGTATTTACTAATATCGACCCTGATGGTGCGCCGCGTCGCTGGCGAATTGGACCAACTTTCGAAGCGTATGCCCAGCAGTTCTTGCCATCACTCCCGCGCGCAAACCCAGGGAAAACGTGGCTTTTGGAGCATTTGGGCCTGACTAAGGGGCGGCGCAGTCGCTACGACGAGATTATGTTGTTCCTCCACGACGCCGCTAAGCGAGATGTGGATTGGCAGCGTAGCACGCCAGCTGACGACGTTAAATTTGGATCCGGATGCACTTGGATTGTGTTTACCGATCAAGTACCACATGCTGCGATTGCCGGACGCAACGCGCTTGAGCAGACCTTCTACATTGACCCGGCTGTGCTGGCACGCCCGGAAACCGCTCCACTCGCGATCTTGGGCCGTCTTTGTGGTACGGTTATGACCGTCAGCAAGGGATTGACTTCCTGAATCAGCAGTCGGTTATCGTGCCGCAGCCGTTTGACGGTAGCATCCTCAATAGAAGAACTGGAAAAGACCCCGAGTTACCAGGATCTCTGTTCCCCGGCTTTTGGCTGCGGCTCCAGTAAAAATTATTCAGTTTTTCATTGTCGTGATCTAGGAGATGCGACCAGAAATTAGCCGTTATCGAAGAAGGTTGACCCGCTCCGCTGTTTGCCCGGGGTTATAGGTTAGCTTTGTTCGTGTTCAGGCCCGTTTTTTGGAGCGGGTTACAAATTCGTCTGGGTTGAGTCCTTCGAGGCTCGTACGCGGTCGGTGTAGGTTGTAATCGTAATCGCTTCTCCACTCCTCGATGATTTCGTGGGCGTGGCTATAGCTGTGGAACAGATGCTCGTTGAGGCATTCATGGCCGTTAAAGCTCTCAACGAAACCCTTCTGCAACGACATTCCTCGTGGGCTGCGGCGTCACGTTGAAGCGGCTCCTCGTTTCTTTTGGCATCTATTTCAATTTTTTTTAAAATTAACGTTAATACTATCGCTATGGCACGGTTCTCTTAAGTCCAGAACCTAACGCAAACCATAAAGAATAATTCGAGTGGCGAGGTAACAGGACACGTTTACAAAGTCTCATTTTTAAAGAGGAAATAACATAGATGTAAATAAATAGAGAAGCGGCGGCGCCCGACGGGGTGCCAGAGCACCCCGTCGAAACGCAGGAGGTTGTATTATTATCTGTGATCAATCAACGGCACTGTATTGGGCAGGCATGTTGAATGGAAGTATCGTGTGACACCAAATAATCGTTTTCCGATATCGAGACACTATGTCGGCTCTTTGCGGACACGTGGTCGAAATAGGCAACTTGATGATGTTCTCCTTCCTGCGGAACGGTGTGATTGTACTGATAGGTTGCAAGGGCGCGGCCTTGCGCAACGGCAAGTCCTGCTACGCTTAAGGTGAGGAACGCTGCCATCACTGAAACAGAAAGCACTTTCATATCTTATCCTTCCTTTAAACATAAAGTCTCTATCTGAGATCAAACGGTCTGGTAGTGAGCCAGCATGGTTTGTCCGACGCTTGTCCTAATTGCGGAAGCATCCCTTCTTATGGCGCCTCGTTTCGTAATTCGTAATGTGTTTCGAAATCGCATGGAACTTGCCGAAAAGGGGAGAGGGAGAGCCACGAAAGTATTGTGAATTAATAAGGACTATTGTGAATAGCTTATGCATGAGACACAAAACGTTAACGTGAATATTTGCGCCTTTCGCCGTTTATTTGTTCGTCAGAGGGTCGCGCGTGGTATGATACGAGCGTAGTGCTGGGGAGACGATGGTGCTAATGCAGAAGTTAAGAAAAATAGATAAGGGGAGCGGTTCCTTGACAATAAAAATATGAAGGAATGTTCTTCATTTGTTGTTTAATGGGAGTGCCGAGAAGGTGGTGCTTGTGTGGTTGGCTGATTAAGCGCCGAGGATTAATGGTGTGTGCGGGACCCTTGATTTGGGAGATCCGGCCTTTTAAGATTGCCTATGCGTCCCATATGGGGCGGGGACACGTAAGGCTGTTTGGAGTATGTGTAGCGTCGAACTGGTGATCACGTTGCGCTCGTGTTTTCGTGAAGCTTGTAATTTATTAATGCGGTGGACTGCGTGCTTGACGACCAGCCGTAAAGAGTGGTCCAACGCGGACGAAATCAGGTGAGCGAGGCGAAATTGCGATGGAGTCGGTTCCGTCAGTGAGAACTGCCGGTTGTTGTGGGCTGGCGATCTTGGTGATCGAAGATGACAGTCGGACGGCAGAATTGATTCATCATACGCTCGAAGCAGATGGACACCGCGTACAAATCGTAGGCGACGGTCGCGCGGGACTTATTCAAGCCGTAGCACAGGTTTGGGATCTCCTGATTGTCGACCGCATGCTTCCAGGGATCGATGGGCTGAGTCTAATGCGCACTTTACGCGGCGCAAACGTCACAATTCCAGCGTTATTTTTGACGGCACTTGGAGGCATTAATGACCGCGTAGATGGTCTGCGCTCTGGTGGTGACGATTACTTGGTTAAACCCTTCGTTGGTGCAGAGTTGGCTGCACGTGTGTTGGCACTCGCGCGGCGGGGAATATTAAAACAAATGAATACTGTGTTGCGTGTTGCTGATCTAGAGCTTAACCGACTTACACGCGATGTTAGCCGAAATGGGAGGGCGATTGAGCTAAAACCACGGGAGTACGAGGTGCTCGAATATCTGATGCGGCACGTCGGGCATGTCGTAACCCGGACAATGCTTCTAGAGGACGTATGGAATTTTCACTTTGATCCGCAAACCAGTGTCGTTGAATCGCATATTTCTCGGTTGCGTGGAAAGATCGATCGCGGTTTTGATATGGAATTGCTTCAGACGGTTCGAGGCTCTGGTTATCGCTTAGGCGAGCGGGCATGAGGAGAGTTCCTTGCGGAATCCTGCGGACCTCTGGTTTTCGAATGGCATGCGTGGGTGCAGGGTTGGCAGCACTCAGCGCGGCCGTTGTTTTTAGTGTGATTTATTATGAAACGCTAGTGTCGATGCGTGTAACTCTCGACGGTAACATCATTGGAGAGATGCGTGAAGTTCTTGTGAATGGGCCGAAGACGCCACTTGAAGTTGCGGAATCGGAAGTACGTGCGGCGCTCAAGGAGCATTCGACACGCATTTTTTATCTTGTCACAGATAATGTCGGCTTCCCCTTGTTGGCGACCTTAATGTCCCGATGCCTTCGCTTGGGTGGCACGATATTGAAGCTGGGCACAGTCGGGTTTTTGCTGCAGGGGTAACCGATTTGCGAGTCGATGTTGTTGCTTTGCCAGACGGGGCACGATTGTTGGTAGGGGCGGATTCTACAATCCTGAAACATCTTGACTTGCTGATTCGTCGTAGCTTTGCCATCGGATTCGGTATAATGCTTGTGATCGGCTTGGCTGCAGGGATCGGATTTGGCCGGCGAGCGCTTGCACGAGTCGAAACCGTTAGTACAACGACACGCGAAATAATGGCCGGAGACTTTTCGCGTCGCATACCACCGAACGGTTCGCACGATGAGTTCGATCGGCTCGCACACACAGTAAACGCAATGCTGGATCGAATTGAGCAATTGATGGAAAATCTCCACGCGGTGGGAAGTGAGATTGCTCATGATTTGCGGTCGCCACTGGGTCGATTGCGCGGAGTTTTGGAGTTAGCCTTACGAGTGGAGCACGTTTCTGAATTGCGAGCATTGATTGCGGAAGCCGTTGAACAGACTGATTCTGCGCTCAGTCTATGCGGGGCAATTTTGCGTCTCTCTCAGGTGGAGTCAGGGATGCGGGGGGAGGCGTTTGAGCCGACTGATTTGACGCAGCTAGTTAGGCGTTTGGCTGAAACGTATGAGATCGTAGCGGAAGAAAGAGGGGACCATTTTCAGGCCTCGATTCACGAAGGGCTTATACTTGCCGGCGATGCATCGCTGCTCAACCAGCTTTTTGCAAACTTGATTGAGAATGCGATGAAGCATGCTTCACCCCATGCGTCGGTAATGCTTCGTGTTTGGCGGGACCGGACTGCGATTGTCGCCCGCATCGAAGACAACGGTCCAAGTATTCCGGTGGAGCGTCACGCTGACGCGTTACGCCGATTCGGACGGCTTGACAAGGCACGCCATACACCTGGTCACGGTCTTGGCTTGCCTCTTGCCGTTGCAATTGCTGAAATGCACAAAGCTAAATTGAGTCTGGCGGACGCGAAGACAGAAGCGGCACGGCCCGGTCTCGCCGTAACCATATGCTTCGCATTGCCAGAATTTAGCGCGTAAATTTTTGAGTTGAAGCACATTTCGGGAAACAAACCGCAAAGGAAATGCGGGTGCAGTGAGTGGTGCAACATATAGGCGGAAGACTAGTCACAGCATCAGCGCTTAATGGTGCGTCGACACGGCGGTCGGAAAGGCGACTATGTGGCGCAGCGGAGTGTATTGGCTACAGTAAATGTTTTGTTCCAAGCAAGACCTGCCAACAAATGCATATCGGAACCCAAACGCGATGTTATGGGCGTTCAATACGAAGGCGTGGTGTGGTTCGCGACGTCAGCGCAAAAAACAGCAAGGTATCACTGATTCTCCAATTTTTTGAGCCTTCACTCAGGATGGAGAGCAGTGAAATATTTGATCAGCGCGCCTTTATCATCCATTATACGTTTGTTTTGCATGGCCAAAGGATGGGCAATCGGATGTCATATATGATGATCGAGGCGGAGGTTCGTGGTCGGGTTGGTCTGGTGCGTCTGAACCGCCCTGAGGTCCTGAATGCACTTTGTGATCAAATAATGGCGGAACTCGGCACTGCTCTGACCAGTTTTGATGCGAATCCTCAAATCGGAGCTATCGTGGTCACCGGCAACGAACGAGCATTTGCCGCTGGGGCCGATATCAAGGAACTGCAGGGCCGAAGCTTTCCTGACACTGCGATGGACGACTTTATTGGGAAGGCCTGGGAGGTGGTCACGACGATCACCAAGCCGGTAATCGCGGCCGTGGCTGGATATGCGCTTGGGGGCGGCTGTGAACTTGCGATGATGTGCGACATTATTCTTGCGGCCGATACCGCTGTATTTGGCCAACCCGAAATTCGACTCGGCATTATCCCGGGCGCTGGCGGGACCCAAAGGCTGACGCGCGCTATTGGTAAAAGCAAAGCGATGGAACTGATCCTGAGCGGCCGTATGATGGACGCTGCCGAGGCTGAGCGCGCTAATCTGGTTGCTCGGATTGTGCCGGCGAGTGATTTAATCTTGGAGGCGGTTAGGCTTGGGGAAGTTATCTCTGGGATGTCGTCTATTGCGGCTATTCTTGCCAAGCGGAGTATCAATCGCGCCTATGAAACGACACTCGCGGAAGGCGTAAGTTATGAGCGAGCAATATTCCTCTCGCTTTTTGGGACGCCGGGCCAGCGTGAGGGAATGGCCGCGTTCGTTGAAAAAGAACGTCAAGCTCGTGAGGGCCGTTGAGTTGGCTCCAATCATCATGCCCGTGATGTCGGGGTGCTGGCGAACTGAAGCTGCTTGCCGAATCTCGCAGCACGTTCCTATATTGCGACTACTTCGGAAAGAGTAAATGGCTCAAGAGGGAGAGGTCTGAAGGATCATGGATAATTCGAGAATACACCTTTCTGCCGCTAACCCCGAGGAGCCTCATGTGACGTTCGACCTCCTCACAGAGAATCCGGTTTACAAACCATTCCGCTATCCGTGGGCGTACGAGGCGTGGCTGACACAACAACGTGTTCATTGGTTGCCAGAGGAGGTTCCGCTGGCTGACGACGTCAAGGATTGGCACAAAAATCTTACGGTCGGTGAGCGAAACCTGCTTACGCAGATTTTCCGATTTTTTACCCAAGCGGATGTTGAGGTGAACAACTGTTACATGAAGCACTATTCACGGGTCTTCAAACCCACTGAGGTGCTTATGATGCTGTCGGCCTTCTCGAATATCGAGACGGTTCACATTGCGGCGTATTCGCACTTACTCGACACTGTTGGCATGCCTGAGATCGAATACTCAGCGTTCATGAAATACAAGGAGATGAAGGCCAAGTACGACTACATGCAGGGATTTTCCATCGACAACAAACACGAGATTGCCAAGACGCTCGCAGCTTTCGGCGCGTTCACAGAAGGCTTGCAGCTCTTTGCCTCGTTCGCAATTCTGTTGAATTTCCCGCGTTTTAACAAGATGAAGGGGATGGGTCAGATCATTTCATGGTCAGTGCGCGACGAGACTCTGCACTGCCTGTCCGTGATCAAGTTGTTTCGGACTTTTGTTGCCGAGAATCCCGAAATCTGGACAGATGATCTGCGTCGTGAACTCTCTTCTTCATGCAATACTATTGTTGCTCACGAGGATGCATTCATTGATCTCGCGTTTGAATTTGGATCGGTGCATGGCCTCGAAGCGGCTCAAGTTAAACAGTATATCCGATTTGTGGCGGACCGCCGTTTGGTACAATTGGGATTAAATCCGACTTTCCACGTCAAAAGGAACCCTTTGCCTTGGCTCGACGAAATGCTCAACGCGGTAGAGCACGCAAATTTCTTTGAGAGCCGAGCAACGGAATATAGCAAAGCATCCACGACCGGTTCATGGGATGAGGTCTGGGCGCATTGAATTCGCGTCCAAAAATGTTTTCCGCGTCGAACGGTTCCCTTGTTTACGTTCAACGCTTGTTGGAGTGGTGCCGAAATGCGGGATAAACAAGGTTGGAAGCCGCGGTCTTAGCGCTCTGATAGTTTTACGCGACGCCACAGATCTTCCATTTCCTTCAACCCGGCATTTTCAGGAGTTTCACCGGCCGCGGTGAGTATTGCTTCCACAGCTCGGAAGCGGCGCTCAAACTTTGCGTTTGCTCGAGTGAGCGCGGATTCGCTGCTGACATGCAGCTTGCGGGCGAGGTTGACTAAGACAAAAAAAATGTCGCCGATTTCATCTTCGATCCGATTTAGGTCAGAGGTCGCCGCGGGACGAGGTAATTCAGCACGTAGCTCTGCAATCTCTTCATCCAGTTTATCGAGAACTGCGGCAACGTCAGGCCAGTCGAAGCCGACTCTTGCCGCGCGCCGCGCGAGCTTTTGCGCCCGAAGCATAGCCGGTAGGGTACCAGCGATGCCGTCCAGCGCACTGAACTCGGTGCGTCTATGGCGCTCGCGCGCTTTTTCCGTTTCCCACGATTCGGTTTGATCTGCTGTGTCGCCGCGATCTGCATTCCCAAACACATGCGGATGGCGCCGGATCATTTTGTCGGTAATCCCCGTGACGACATCATTGAAATCAAACCAACCGCGCTCTTCCGCGATCCTTGCGTGATATACAACCTGAAGTAGTAAATCGCCGAGTTCGTCGCACAACGCCGACCGATCATTTTTTTCGATGGCATCCGCAACTTCATAGGCCTCTTCAATTGTGTAAGCGGCGATGGATGAAAAATTTTGCTCACGGTCCCAAGGACATCCCGTCTCCGGATTACGCAGAGCGGCCATCACATGTAGCAATGCGGTCATTTTTGATTGGCTCATGGTGGCGTACCGTTCACTTCAATTTCGTGGCTTAACGGGCAAGTCTGGTTAAATTGAATATCGAGTGGGAGGGTCATGACGATCCATCGAGGTAAGAACGAATTTCCGAGAGGCAGTAGCGCCGAAGCCGGATCGCCTCAACCTCTGCGCGGCCCGGTGGCGATAAATAAGGCAAAGAATATGGGAAGCAAACGTACGCATGGAATACGCCAAATGTATCGAGGGAATCTAATTCGGTGCATTAACATTGGTCGCGTGGTTTGTTCTGGAACAGCGATTAGTGTGCATAACGCTAGGCGTAATGGTGGTTTTATGAATTAAACTCCTTCATGCTGTTTGATCCCGAATTTTTGTAACACGATTTTTTTGCTGGGAACGAGCGAGGTGATGCCGTAGTGTCAAGACGCCACCGTTGCGCAGAATGGATTGTGCTTCTTCAGTATATCCGTGTTCATCATGAAGGGTCAGGCCGGGGAGGAGAACCGACCCGCCACGAGCGTTTAGCCTCGCTTGTACCAACGCAATCTTGGCCGGTCGTCCGGCGCGGGGCCAGAGCGGCATAATGTGCGCTGCGCCACAGTGAGCCGCTTCGAGGGCGACAATGGCACGGCTCAGAGTGGCTGTGGAGCAAATTAGTGTGAGGCTTCCGTACGGGTGAAGTAACTCTGCCAGAGCAGCCGTCCAGTGATGTAACAGAGCTGTGCTGGCGCGATGCGCTGCGCATCGAAGATCGTCTGTGGACGCGGTCGAGCGATCATCATGCCACGGTGGGTTGGCCATCGCATGATCGAACCTCCGCTCACGAAATGGCGCCCGTAAAATGTCTCCCGTGACGATTGTGGCGTTGTTGAACCCATTTGCACTTATGTTTGTACTGGCAATGGCCGCAATACACGCTTCTCGCTCGAGACCAACCGCGTTGACACCAGGGACGCGATGCGTAAGGCACAATAAGGCGGCGCCGGCGCCGGTTCCCGCTTCGATGACACGATCACCGCGGCACGCAGGAACTGCAGCGGCAAGGAGAATTGGCTCAATGCCTGTACGATGCCCGAATCCCGCCTGCTGGTAGGAGATCCGACCGTTCAATAAGGTGCCATGCGTAGTCATCACATCGGTGTACATGGAAACGTAATTCGGCGCGGGTTGTTGTTTGTTTTGGCGATACGGGATTTGTTGTAGAAATGGACGAATATATTTCCCGCTTCAGCGGTATACACGCTCCGCATAATTGGTAATGGTCCAGCCATGGAAAAATACACCCGCAAAGTCCATTTTGATCGTATCATTGCGATTGGCAGCAGTCATCCTCTCTTTGCCCTAGTCTTTGTTGTCAAGTCGGCTCGTCTTGACCGGCTTTCCATTGCCCCGATATGCTGTCAGCAGGGCCAGAGCGGCAACGTTAAACTGACCAGTGGATGGAATTGTGAAATCCGAGCGTAACGCCGAGATTGATACGACTCATATGGAGGGCAAGCCAGTAAGGCCGGATGCATTGCAGTGCTTGGCCAATATCCTTCGCGCCGACCTAGCGGCAACAAATGCCGCGATTGTGGAGCGGATGGCAAGCCAAGTACCCTTGATACCCCACTTGGCGGCCCATATCGTGGCTGCTGGAGGAAAGCGCTTGCGTCCTTTGCTGACGCTTGCCTCCGCTCGTTTATGCGATTATCATGGACAACGGCATATTGGGCTTGCGGCGTGCGTCGAATTTATACACACGGCAACATTGCTACACGACGATGTTGTTGATGACAGTCATTTACGCCGCGGCCTCATGAGTGCGAATGCTATTTTCGGGAATAAGGCTCCGGTTTTAGTGGGAGATTTCCTGTTTGCGCGAGCATTCGACCTGATGGTCACAGATGGGTCACTTGAAGTCTTGCGAATCCTTTGTCGCGCTTCCGCTACGATTGCCGAAGGCGAAGTTCTGCAACTCTCGACTCAAAATGATTTGACGACCGATATTCCGCGTTATTTTCAGGTAATCGAGGGTAAGACAGCGGCGCTTTTCACTGCAGCCTGCGAGGTTGGGGCTGTGGTCGCCGAAGTCGGTGGAAGCAAACGGATGGCGCTGGCAGAGTTCGGTCGGGCCTTGGGCATGGCTTTCCAGCTTGTTGACGATGCGCTCGATTATATAGCGGATCCCGTACAGCTCGGCAAAACAATAGGGGATGATTTTCGGGAGGGCAAGCTAACATATCCTGTGCTTTTGGCATTTGCAGACGGCGATTCACAGGAGCGAGCATTTTGGCAACGTACGATCGAATCTGGGGATCAATCTCAAAGCGACCTCGGTCAAGCACTCATGCTAATCACACGGCACAATGCGATCGCTCGTACAATCGAGTGTGCCCGTGAATTCGCTATGGAGGCGCGTGCTGCGTTATCGATATTTCCTGCTTGCGAATTGCGTGAAATACTTGGCGCTGTTGCCGATTACACCATCTCTCGCAACCACTGACATTGATCGAGAGTTCCAACCGGTGGAATCGTAATGACGACTCTAAATTCGAAGGCGAGCCATTTCGATTAGCGGGCAGCGATCCATCACGACGATCAATCCAGCCTCCCGGGCGAATGCCGCCGTTTCTGTGTCGATCACACCGAGTTGCATCCAAATCGTTTTTGCGCCGAGCCGAATGGCATCATGAACCGGCTGCGAAACCTTGGAGGGCGCTCGGAACAGATCGACCATCTCCAGGGGGAGCGCATCACGGAGCGATGCCACGACAATACGACCATGCAATTTTTGGCCTGTGAGAATTGGATTGATGGGCGTCACATCGTAACCGCGACGGAGCAAGTGGAGCATCACGTTATTTGACGGTCGATCCGGGTTTATCGAAGCGCCGACTAATGCGATTCGAGTGGTCATCGTTAGGATGTCACGAATCGTCTTGTCGTCGAGACCATCGATCGTCATGCTGCCTCTGTTCAGTTTTGCCACCACAAGATAAATAAGACCTGAATGCAATCGGCAAGGTTCTATCGGATATTCCTGTTCAGCCTAGTTACTGTGCTCGTGTGGTACTGGCCCAACCGACCACAGGCCGGCAATGTGACTATGCCAGATGCTCGATTCGAATCAGTGTCCTACGCACCGTTTACAGCATGGCAATCGCCGCTGACTAAAGATTTTGCGAATTCGTCCCAGGTAGCACAAGACTTTCGCCTGATCGCGAACAGCGCGGACGGCGTCCGTACATATTCTTCAATAGAAGGTAATTTCGATATTGGAACGCTTGCGAAGCAGGCCCATCTGAAAGTGTGGGAAGGAATTTGGCTCGATGCAAATCCGCGTGAAAATGCGCGCGAGATGGCAGCAGGCATAAAGGAAGCGAATGAGCACCCAAAAACGGTCACAAGAGTGGTCGTGGGTAATGAGGTTCTTCTCCGCCGAGACTTGTCGGTGAAGAATCTGATCAAGGATATCGATTCTGTAAGGAAAGAAGTAAAGCAACCTGTGGCCTATGCAGACGTGCCGAAGTTCTGGTTCGAGTTTCCTCAGGTCGCAAAGCATGTTGATATCGTTATGATTCATCTCCTGCCCTATTGGCAGAACCATCCGGTCGGTGTGAATGCGGCCATTGCTCGGATTGCCAGGACAATTGAAGAGGCCAAGCGACGATTCCCAGGAAAGAAAATCTCCGTGGGTGAAACTGGCTGGCCAAGCCGCGGCCGGTGGCGTGGTGGTGCTGCACCCAGCCGCGTGAATGAGATTGTTTTCATACGGAAATTTGTGACCTTGGCTAAGAAGGAGCGCATTGATTACAACCTCATCGAAGCATTTGACCAGAACTGGAAATATCACGACGAAGGTGTGGCTGGAGCGAACTGGGGAATCTGGAACGCCGCCCGAGAGCCGAAGTTTCCCCTTCATGGTGCGGTGGTTGAAATGCCCCGCTGGCGTCTATACGCATTTGCGGCTTTGGTTCTTGGCGCAGGGTTCGTCGTCGTGTTCGGTGTAAGCCGATTGGCGGCAATGACGCTAGCTTTCGGCCTAAGCAACGCGTTGGTTTATGCCACTGCTACCACATTGCATATGCTCTATGACTTTTCATTGCTCGCCTGTGCCAGCGTGAATCTCCCTGCACAGGCGCTGTTTGCTTACGCAGCGTTACGGCGTGCTACCATAGGTCGAGTGCACTCGCCCGCGTCTGGGAAGGATACGATTACGTTAGTGCGCAACGCACTTTTCGGGCACGTGCGTCTTCGCCAATTCAGACAAAGGGCTTTCGACCACCTTTGGTTTCTTTTTGTGATCACGGCGTCCATTCTCCAGATGATGCTGGTCTTCGATCCGCGATATCGGGATGCCCCATTCGCGGTGTTTGCCGTGCCCATTTTTATAGCCATTTGGCGCCTGTGGAACGGCGATCTTCCGAGCGTCTACACCTGGAGGGACGTCGTACCGAGTTTTGTACTGGCTGGTGGAGCTCTAGTGAGCGCAATAATTTCGGGCGCAGCGAACAGTGAATTTTTGATATGGAACACCCTAGCGATAATTCTAGCAGCCCCAGGCCTCGTCGGAGTTTGGCGCCGTTCGGGATTCCGTTCAATTACCGGACATTGCTAAAAAGCCGCCGTCGGACGAACTATACGATTCCTTGTTTTTTCCTACGCAAATAGAAAGTTGCCGCTATTCGAAGAACTGATACTAAAATATTATAATTTGCATTTAATAGTCCGTTGTTTTTTTTCTGAATTGTTGGAAGGCGTCTGGAAAAATTAGATAAATCAGCGAAAGGCGCACGGTTCTACTGCGCTATTGGTGTGTAAGCGAATAATTGTATCGTATCATATCCTTATTCGATTGCCAGAATACAATCCCGTCCTTTGTTCTCGTTGACTTTGTGGTGAACCATATAGCGCGTTACCATCTTGAGTAACGCCAAATCCTGTCTATTCCGTGCTTCGGGGCAATGAAAAGTAGGATCCAGTTTCCCGGAACTAATAAGGGTAACGCAATGGTTGCATCGTATTGAGATTGGTCGCATCGCAGGGGCGGGGGGATGAATGGCTTGGATAGGGGCACCACGCGGGTTTCTTTGGCTAGGTGGTACTTATGGCGCAACAGGACCGGTCGAACAGGCGCTGGGCGGATGGCTTTTTTGGTCGCAATCCAGACGCGCTCGTTAAAAGCAGCGCGCTGCTTGGGGGCGCCTTTCGGCATTCACGGGAGGACGTGTATAGCCCGTGTTAAAGCGCAAGCCTGACCCTGGATTTATCTCATCTAGAGAACTAGCGATGCCGTGACCGAAACGATGCCTTCGATGTCCTCATCACACAGCCGTGCAGCATCTTGAGTCTCCTAGAGAGCAGACCACACAGTCGTTTTCGATACGAAACGGGATTACTTAGCAACGATCTTATCAGGAAACATGCGGGAGTTGCTATAGACTTGTCCATGAATCACGAAGTGTCGCGTAATTCTCGGCTCGTCACCGTTTGCTGGTCCATACCGAGATGCGCGAGGAGCCGGAAACCAACGGTCGAGCCAATAATGGCGATTTATTGCCAACCTAATTTCGGCAAAGCTGCTAATGGGTCGGCGGATATTTCGCCCGCAAGGCGCGGCGTGCTAAAGGCGCGCAATGACCGCATTAAAAACACTTGCCGTTGGAGCTGACCACGCAGGTTATGCTCTGAAGAACGAACTGGCGCAGGCTGGTCGGGACGCCGGGTGGAATATTATTGATTGTGGTACAGACGGTCCCAGAGCCGTCGATTACCCAGATTTTGCCCATGAAGTCGCACGGCGGATCGAAGCGGGTGACGCAACACTCGGACTTCTGGTCTGTGGCTCTGGCATCGGGATGGCCATTGCCGCAAACCGTCACTCAGGTGTCCGTTGTGCGCAGGCTCATGATGCGACGGAGGCGCGTCTTTCACGCATGCACAACAATGCTAATGTTCTTGCTCTCGGTGCTCGGCTGATCGGCCCGGCTATTGCGGTTGATGCGTTGCGAGCATTTCTTTCGACTGAATACGAAGGCGGGCGTCACGATAAGCGCCTCGCGAAACTTAAGCCGGAGTCGACACAATGAATTACCAAGGGCCGATGGGTAGCGTACACCGTTTCTTTTCGTCTACGCTAGCCGAGGTTGATCCGGAGGTTGCCACTGCGCTGGCGAAGGAACTCGTTCGCGAGCAAGACGGACTCGAGTTAATTGCATCCGAGAACATCGTCTCGCGCGCCGTGCTTGAAGCTCAAGGCTCCATACTGACTAATAAATATGCAGAAGGATATCCTGGCAGACGTTATTACGGAGGCTGCGCTGCGGTGGACATCGCAGAGGAACTGGCGATACGCCGAGCCAAGCTGCTCTTTTCGTGTGAGTTTGCGAATGTCCAGCCTCATTCCGGCGCGCAGGCAAACCAGGCAGTATTCCTTGCTCTGCTGAATCCGGGCGACACCATCCTTGGAATGTCGCTTGCCGCGGGCGGGCACCTGACACATGGCGCAGCACCCAACTTGTCCGGAAAGTGGTTCAAGCCCGTTCAGTACGGGGTTAGGCGCGACGACGGGCTTCTTGATTATCAGGAGCTTGAGGATTTGGCTCGCGCTCATAGACCAAAATTGATCATTGCCGGCGGGTCAGCCTACCCACGTTTCATTGACTTTGCGCGCATCCGGGCAGTCGCGGACGAGATCGGAGCCTATTTCATGGTGGACATGGCCCATTTTGCGGGGCTCGTTGCAGCGGGAATATTTCCTTCCCCATTGCGACACGCACATGTGGTAACCACGACAACCCATAAAACCCTCCGTGGCCCCCGAGGCGGAATGATCTTATCAAATGACATAGAAATTGGTAAGAAGATTAACGCTGCGGTCTTTCCGGGCCTCCAAGGTGGTCCATTGATGCATGTGATCGCGGCAAAAGCGGTGGCGTTCGGTGAGGCGTTACGCCCCGAGTTCCATGCCTATCAGCATGCTCTCGTGGAGAACGCCAAGGTTCTGGCCGCAACTTTGGCTGATGGAGGTTTGAATATTGTCACCGGAGGTACGGACTGCCATCTGATGCTTGTCGACCTCCGGCCGAAGCATCTCACGGGCAAGGCTGCGGAAGAATCGCTTGAACGGGCTAATATTACTGCGAACAAAAATTCGATCCCGTTTGATCCTGCCAAGGCGACGATCACATCGGGAATTCGTCTCGGCACACCGGCTGGGACAACCCGCGGACTTGGTGCACATGAATTTCGCCAGGTCGGCCAGTTCATCGTCGAGGTGCTGGACGGCCTCGCCGAATCTGGGGGTTCCAATGAGAGGGTTGAAACAGCAGTGGCTACAAAAGTAATGGAGTTGTGTAAGCGTTTCCCGATTTATCGGTAGACAAGAGGATACAACGATGCGCTGCCCATTTTGTGGAGAGGTCGATACCCAAGTCAAGGACAGTCGGCCGACCGAGGATGGTAGCGCAATCCGTCGGCGACGATTCTGCGCACAATGCAGCCAGCGCTTTACAACCATTGAGCGGGTGCAACTGCGGGAGTTGGTCGTGGTGAAAGCTGATCAGCGGCGTGTTCCGTTTGATCGTGACAAGCTCGCACGCTCAATTCGGATTGCACTCCGAAAAAGGCCGGTTGATGATGAGCGGATCGAACGCATCGTTAACGGTATTGTTCGTCAACTGGAGGCCTCAGGTGATGCGGAAATCTCGTCGACACAGATTGGTGAACAGGTGATGGAAACGCTAAAAGAAGTGGATCCTATCGCGTACGTGAGGTTTGCGTCTGTATATCGAGATTTCCGTGAAACTAAGGATTTTCGGAATTTCCTGGGCGCGATGGAACCACCGAAGTAACCACCCATGGACGATGCTGACTTCATGCGCGCGGCAATCGCTCTGGCACGGCAAGGATTGGGCGAGACGGCACCGAATCCCACTGTCGGGTGCGTCATTGTGCGCGACGGGCGGGTGGTAGGGCGGGGCCGTACGGCGCCGGGTGGGCGGCCTCATGCGGAAACTGCTGCGTTGGTGATGGCAGGTGCTGCCACATTTGGGGCGACAGCCTATATCACGCTCGAACCTTGTGCTCACCAGGGGAAAACGCCTCCTTGCGCTGAGGCTCTGGTTGCTGCCGGAATCACCCGTGTCGTGGTTGCGGCCCGTGATCCGGATCCGCGCGTTAACGGACGAGGCATTTCCCTGCTACGGGATTCTGGGATCCAAGTTGTCGAAGGAGTAGGCGCAGCGGTAGCTGAAGCTATAAATGAAGGCTTCTTTTCTGTGATTCGCCATGGCCGACCGATGGTGACACTCAAGCTCGCAACCACGCTCGACGGACGGATTGCTACCCGTTCCGGCGAGAGCCAATGGATCACTGGGGAGCTAGCTCGGCGCGTATCCCACGCGCTACGAGGCACGCATGATGCAGTTATGGTTGGTGTCGGTACAGTTCTTGCCGACGATCCGGAATTAACCTGTCGAATCAGTGGGTTTCGACAGATCCCTTTGGTTCGCATCATTGTTGATTCGCATCTGCGCACGCCTCTTGACGGCCGGTTGATCTGTAGCTTGGATCGGGGGCCGATGTGGCTGTTGCACCGTGATGGTGCCGATCCTCATCGTCGTCAAGCCTTTGCGGATCTTGGTGTCAGGCTTATGGAGCTTCCTGCAGCGCCGATTGGATTGGACATTAGGGCAGGTCTGGTTGCGATCGCCCACGCGGGAATCACTCGGTTGTTGGTCGAGGGGGGTAGCTCCCTGTCAGCTGCCCTGCTACGCGCTGACCTGATTGACCGGCTGGCTTGGTTTACGGCGCCCTTGTTGATCGGCGGTGATGGTCTTCCGGCTGTCGCCGGGTTTGGTGTGGACGCGTTGCCGGACGCGAAGAGGTTCGTATTAGACGGACGCCAGATTGTCGGCGCAGATCGACTTGCATTTTATCGAAGGACTGTCTGATGTTTACGGGCATTATCACGGGGCTCGGAGTTTTACGCCGAAAGGAATCGCCAGGCGAGAGGCGTGATGCGCGCTACGTTATTGAGGTGACTGCAGGAACTGCTTTTTGGGCAGAAATGAATTCAATCGTGATTGGTACGTCGATTAATTGTTCCGGCTGCTGCCTTACTGTCGTCGAGCATGAAGCTAATTCGTTTTCCGTCGACGTTTCTGTTGAGACTCTTGGGAGAACTACGCTCGGTAGCTGGTCGATCGGGGAGAGGATCAATTTGGAGCGCGCATTGCGAATTGGCGATGAACTTGGGGGGCATCTTGTTTCCGGACATGTCGACGGGGTGGCGAAGGTCACCGACCGCGCACAACGGCTTGGTTCAAAGTGCTGGAGATTTCATTGTGTAAAAGAAATGAATCGGTTCATCGCGCAAAAGGGAAGTATAGCGATTAACGGCGTTTCATTGACCGTTAACGAGGTCGATGGAAGTGGGTTTGGAGTAAACATCATCCCTCATACCGAGGCGGTCACGAACTTTAACGTGCTCGCGATTGGTGATTTGGTCAACATCGAAGTGGATATGCTCGCGCGATATGTGGCGCGGCTAAGGGAGATGTCTTAGTGCAGGATTTCAAGGCTGTGACATTGCAGGAGTACCTCGCGCCCGCCTCCGAAATTATTGAGGAGGCCCGTGCAGGACGAATGTTTATTTTGGTCGACGATGAAGATCGCGAAAATGAAGGCGACCTCGTCATCCCGGCACAATTTGCCACGCCGGATGCCGTTAATTTCATGGCCAAACATGCGCGTGGCCTGATATGCTTAGCTTTGACGCGCGCCCGTTGCGACGCGCTTGGCCTAAAGCTTATGGCGCAGGCTAATGGTTCACGTCATGAAACAGCGTTTACGGTCTCTATTGAAGCCCGGGAAGGCGTTACCACGGGAATCTCGGCAGCCGACCGTGCTCGTACCATCGCGGTTGCGATCAACCCCGAATGCGGGGCAGATGACATTGTTTCCCCGGGTCATGTTTTTCCTTTGATGGCACGTGACGGAGGTACGTTAGTACGCACGGGCCATACAGAAGCCGCTGTCGATATTTCGCGGCTGGCTGGACTAACGCCGGCAGGCGTTATCTGTGAGATCATGAATGATGACGGCACGATGGCCCGGTTGCCGGATCTTGTTAGCTTTGCGCAGCATCACAACCTTAAGTTGGGTACGATCGCGGATTTGATTGCCTATCGGAGGCGAACGGAAAAACTCATACGCCGTACTGCGCAGGGACAAATGGAGGATGGTACGGGACATCAGTGGAAGGTTTTTGCATTCGAGAACGTAACAGATAATGTCGAGCATCTTGCGCTTGTTACAGGTGATGTACATGTACGTGATCCGATTTTAGTGCGTATGCATGCGATCAGCACCATTGACGATTTTCTTGGTGGCGATCACGTCCGCGATCTTCGGCAAGCGATGCAGCAGATTGCGTCTGCTCGTCGCGGAGTTGTTGTATTGATCCGTGAGGCGAGGCCTGATGCGATTTCGTCGCGACTGCGTCAAATTGCTGGTGCTTCACGGCCCGGCCAAGTATTGCGCGATTATGGTATCGGTGCACAAATCCTTGCGGATTTGGGGGTAAGAGACATGGTCTTGTTGACGAACCATAAGCGGGCATTGGTGGGTCTCGAAGGGTACGGATTGAATATTGTTGATCAATTGCCAATCGACGCATTCTCGCTACCATCCGAGACACCGAGATGAGTACGGCTGACGCGACCCTTGGGGCTGCTCCATCCATGAATGGCTTTTGTCCGCGAATCTTGCTCATTCGGGCACCGTATTATCAAGATATTGTTGATGGAATGACGGCGGCGGCCGTCGATGTCCTAAACGGTGTTGGTGCGACGCATCAGGCCGTTGACGTGGCTGGCGCATTCGAGTTGCCTCAGGCTCTCCGTATCGCGGTGCGAGGCGTACAGAATTTCGATGGATTTGTTGTCATTGGTTGTGTCGTTCGCGGCGAGACCGATCATTATGATTACATTTGTACAGCTGTGATGCATGGCCTGATGGATCTGTCTCTGCAATTTGGGCTTTGTTTGGGCACTGCACTCCTCACAGTCAATTCCGTCGCCCAAGCTGAGGCGCGTTCCGCGGAGACGGGGCCTAACAAAGGTGCTGAGGCGGCGATCGCGTGTCTTAAGCAGATTGCAATTGCTCGACGATTGGGGGCTGCGTGACCAAGCCACAGGACCAAAGAATTCGCCCACGTACTTTGGCACGCCTTGCCGCTGTGCAAGCGCTTTACCAGACTGAACAAAGCGGTGAGGTGGCTGAAACAGTGATCGATCAGTTCATTCAGCACCGTATTGAGGCGCCGTCTGGCCGTTGTGGCATTGAGGAAGGCCACATTGCGTCAGCGCATATTCCACTATTCATGCGAATTGTCCGCTGTGCAACCATGCAGCAAGATACCATTGATCTTCTAATTGGAAATGTTTTGCCGTCGGCTTGGCCTCTTGGCCGCCTTGATCCTGTTTTGCGTGCCGTTTTGCGTGCAGCTGGAGCTGAACTTAATATGGTCGATGGTCCTCCATCACGTGTTGTAATTAATGAATACCTTGATGTGGCCCATGGATTCCTGACGCCCGATGCGGTAGAACTCGGCAATGCCATGCTCGATCGTATGGCACATATGCTTCGGCCCGGCGAGTTTGCCGATCCGGTTGTCAACTGATTGCTGGCCGTAGTGAGCGGGGAATTTGAACGGATAGCGCGGTTCTTCGCGCCATTGGCCTCGGCTGAGGGACTTGGCCTCACCGACGACGCTGCGATCTTTGTACCGCCTGAAGGTATGGATATTGTCATCACAGTCGACCAAATGGTCGAATCGATCCATTTTCTTGCAGCTGATCCAGCTAATTCTGTTGCCCGAAAGCTCCTGCGGAGGAATCTTTCTGATATTGCTGCAATGGGCGCAACGCCCTTACATTATCTGCTGACAACGGCTTTGCGCACAGAAACGCCGGAATCCTGGCTTGCATGTTTTGCGGCCGGGTTGGAGGAAGATCAGCGTCTCTTCAATATATCACTGATCGGCGGCGACTCGACATCCACGATCGGCCCGATATCGCTCTCGGTAACAATGTTTGGCACGGTTGCACGTGGTGCTGCGTGGCGCCGACGAGGTGCACGTATCGGTGATGCGGTATTTGTCACTGGGACGATCGGTGACGCAGCGCTCGGCCTTGCTGCTGCGCATGGCAAGGTTCCAGACCCGAATGGGTTTTTGGCCGAGCGCCGGTTATTACCTGAGCCGCGCTTGGGTCTACACATTCACCATCTTGTTCATGCGTGCATCGACGTTTCGGACGGATTGATCCAGGATTTAGGTCATATTTGCCGACAATCCGAATGTGGTGCCCTGATTGAAGCCGCCGCCGTGCCCCAATCGGAGGCTGCGCGGCGTGCGGGCGACCATTGGCTATCAACGCGGTTGACAGGTGGCGATGACTACGAGCTCTTGTTCGCTGCCCCTGCTGAGGTCGAGATTATGCTTCGTGCGGCGGCGGCTCCTGTATCGATCACTCGGATTGGCTACTTTGTTGAGGGCCCTCCCGATGTCGTTGTGTTAGACAACGCAGGTAACCCTTTGCCTATCACCAGGGGCGGCTGGTCACATTTCTAACGGGATGTTGTTGCATTTGATACCTGGCGCACGTTACGAATGGCGCCGGTAGCCGCGCTCGTTGTTAAAGCAGCATATGCCTGGAGAGCCGGAGAGACTCGCCTTTCGCGATGGACGGGTTTATAACCACTCCTTCTTTGTTTTTCCTTGCGTTTCGCAAGGATCTCCTCGTCGACTACAACATTAATTGCGCGCTTCGTAATATCGATAACGATGATATCGCCATCCTCGATAAGTGCGATTGAGCCGCCTGCAGCCGCCTCTGGCGAGATGTGACCCACAGACAGACCTGATGTCCCTCCGGAGAATCGACCATCAGTGATCAGCGCGCAGGCCTTACCTAAACCTTTGGACTTCAGGTAACTCGTGGGGTACAGCATTTCCTGCATACCGGGGCCGCCCTTTGGTCCTTCATAACGGATTACCACAACGTCGCCGGGTTGGACTTGGTCACCAAGAATTGCGGCAACGGCTTCATCCTGACTCTCAAACACGCGAGCGTGACCTTCAAAAGCCATACTGGATTGATCCACTCCCGCAGTCTTCACGATGGCGCCGTCGACGGCTATATTGCCGTACAATACGGCAAGTCCTCCATCTTTACTGAAGGCGTGCTCGGCGTCGCGGATGACACCATTAGCTCGGTCAAGGTCGAGACTGTCATAGTAACGGCTCTGGGAAAAAGCTTCGGTGCTACGGACGCCGCCCGGGGCTGCAGCGTACAAGCGGGTGGCTTCTTCGTTTCCGCGCATCACATCCCATCGATCTAGTGCGGCGCCTAGGGTGCGTTCGTGCACCGTTGCACACTCGCGGTGGATCAATCCTAGGCGGTCGAGCTCGCCAAGAATACCCATGACGCCGCCAGCGCGATGAACGTCCTCCATATGGACATCAGAGGCTGAGGGAGAGACCTTGCACAGGTTTGGTACTTGTCGCGACAGGCGATCAATATCGCGCATTGTGAAGTCAAGCTCCGCTTCGTGCGCCGCCGCCAGCAAATGTAGTACCGTATTGGTTGATCCGCCCATCGCGATGTCGAGAGCCATCGCGTTCTCGAAGGCACGAAAATTTGCGATTGCCCGAGGTAGTACTGAAATCTCATCGTGTTCGTAATGGCGTCTTGCAAGATCAACGATTTGCCAGCCTGCCTCGACGAAGAGTTTGCGTCGGTCGGCATGAGTTGCAAGTAAGGATCCATTGCCCGGCAAAGCAAGGCCTAACGCTTCGGTTAGGCAGTTCATCGAATTTGCCGTGAACATTCCAGAACAAGAACCACAGGTTGGGCAGGCAGAGCGCTCCATCGTTACGGTTTCCGCGTCTGACTGAGTTGGGTCTGCTGCGGTTACCATAGCAGTAATCAGATCAATGGATTTCGTTTTTCCATCGGCAATATATTTTCCTGCCTCCATTGGTCCGCCGGATATGAAGATCGTCGGAATGTTGAGCCGTAGCGCTGCCATTAACATTCCTGGCGTAATCTTGTCGCAATTTGAAATGCACACCAGAGCGTCGGCGCAATGAGCATTGACCATGTATTCAACCGAGTCGGCAATTAGCTCCCGTGAGGGCAGTGAATAGAGCATCCCATCGTGGCCCATGGCAATACCGTCATCGATTGCAATCGTGTTGAACTCCTTGCCAACACCTCCAGCCGCTTCGATTTCCCGAGCCACCAGTTGTCCAAGATCCTTTAAATGGACATGGCCGGGGACAAACTGAGTAAAGGAGTTTGCAATTGAAATGATTGGTTTTCCAAAATCACTGTCGCCCATGCCGGTGGCGCGCCACAGAGCGCGGGCGCCGGCCATATTGCGGCCGTGGGTCGTAGTACGCGAACGATAATGCGGCATTGTTCTTGCTCTCTGTACCAGATCTTATGGCAGTATAATCAAGGACCAGAAAATGCGCCACCGTTGGTGATGCGGATTTAGGTAGCCCTCGATTATGGACTGGAATTTCACACAGGTTGTGGCAGTCCAGGGTTAGGCCTGTTGTCGGGCATTTTCGATGGCTGCTGTCAGTGCATGAACCCGCAGGGCCGAAGCTAGGGACGCATCTTGGGTGCGCGTGTTGTCGACAGCAGCAATAAGAGCGCCGAGGGTTGTCTCCTGCCGAGCGGCGATTAATGCCAGCACGTTCCAGAACTCAGACTCCAATGCAATGCTTGTCCGATGCCCGGAGACTGAAATGCTGCGTTTTTCTAGCATCTATTTTCGTCTCGGCAAAGCATGCAAGAGGGCGGGAAGGAACAAAAAAGTCGAGATCAATGTTGCAAGCAGACTGAGAAGGAGAACGATACCCATACTAGCCGTGCCCACGTTGTGCGATACCGCGAGTGATCCGAAAGCCGTCCCTGTAGTAAGGGCTGAGAAGAGCACGGCGCGGGCAGTGGCCGAACCAAGTAGGCGACGCATCCCCATACGCCAGTTCATTACGAAATAGATGTTGAACGACACACCTACGCCTAGCAGTAACGGGAGGGCGATGATATTTGCATAGTTCAATGACAGCCCCGCCAAGTGCGCGAACAACGCCGTGAGCAGCGCTGATAGTGCTAAGGTCGCGATCACGACTCCGGCATCTCGTGCCGAGCGAAGAAAGACCAATAGTATCAGGCAGATCGCAATCGCTGCAAGTATAGCCGCTTCACGGAACGCACCAATGATCGTGCGTGACGTCGCAATTGCTGTTACTGCCGGGCCAGCGATGTCCGACGTTACCTTCTGGACCGCGTGAACGAAACGAGCAAGATCCCGCGAGTTTTCAGCGGAACTGGTGGGAATGACTTGGAGGCGTACCGATCCGTTGGGAAGAAACCAGTCCTTGAGAATTGAGTTTGGCAAAGATTGCTCGGTAATCAGCTTGGCTGAGAGAGCATCGCTCAGCTTTTGTAATTCATCGGGAAGATACCCAGTTAATGCGGCATTCATGGCCATGATTGTGCCATCAGGGGCTTTGCTGACTTGGATCAGGAGGCGGCCGATTCCGTCGAGTGGCGACTGCTTTGGTAGGATGCCCCTGACCGCCTCAATTTTCTTTCCGGCATCAAGTGCAGCGGCCCGGATTGTTGCGGCTGTTGGCACAGTTGGAGCACCAGCAACTAGCAAAGATGGTGCAAGGATTTGTTTTGCTTGCCGGATCATTTCAAGTTTCGTTGATTGGTCCTCCGGCACAAATGTCGCGCCTGAAATAACACGATCAACCTCTGGAAGCTTTGCAAGTCTGGTTGTAAGAATCCGGGCCGCAGAGAGCGATGGGGCAAGAGCGGTAATGTAAAACGGGTTTGTAATGCTGTTTCCGGTCAGCTGGCGCAGCGTACGCATTGCTTCAGTATTCTGATTCTGCGTATCAAGTGGGTTTGCATCAAACTGCAGCGTTGTTGCGGCAACCGTTCCAAACATTGCAAGCCCTGCAAAGCTAATTAGAATTGGGCGGCGATGCTTCGTAATCTGATAATCCACCCAATCCCCTAACGGGAAGCCGATACGCTGGGCCTCTCCAGTTGGCTTCGTAATTGTGAGTAGTGCTGGCAGTAGGGTGATCGTGCAGAAAAGAGCGATAAACATGCCGACGCCCGCGATCAGCCCGAGTTCAGCGACACCGATGAAGTTAGTTGGTACGAACGCGAGGAAGCCGGTAGCCGTGGCGACTGCGGCAAGTGCGATCTGTACTCCAGCCTCTCGTGCCGCCGCAAGCATTGCCAAGGCTGGTTTATGTATGCGGAACCGAGCATCGCGCAACCGAACACAAAACTGGATGGCGAAATCAACTGCCAGGCCGACGAAGAGGATAGCAAAGGCCACGGAAATCAGATTCAGTCTGCCAATTGCAAGTGCAGCGAAGCCAACCGTCAAGATGAGGCCAGCGATCAGGGTCCCGAGAATCGGAAAAATCATTCTCCATGAGCGCACCGCCAGAGTCAGCCAAAGACTGATCAGTGCAACGCTAACAACCAGACCAAGGAACATGCCCTCGGTCAGCGAGGCGAATTGCTCGTCGGACAGTGGTATTTGGCCGGTATAATTGACGGTTGCAGCACCTGACTTTACTTCTGGAAGCGCCGCAATAATGCGCCGCAGCACTCGGGTTGCGGCCCCGCCGGGTTCCAGTGAGCTGTGATCAAGGGCTGGATGGATGAGCACGAAACGAAGACCGTTTTGCTCGGCGTTAAGCGATGGCATCACTAGATTTTGCCAGGACAGTGGTTGCGGGCGGCCTGCTAGCGATTGCTGCAGGGCAGCTTCGAACATCCTTAGCTCTGTGTCGTAGGGCTTGAGGTCGGCTTGACCCGCCTTAACTCCTTGTGCAATCAGACCCAGTGATTTGAAAAGACCTGCGGCGCTGGGGTCCGCTGCTAACTGGCCGAGGAACGGTTGTGCTTCTATTATGTTGTTCAATAGCGTGGCGAGCTTGGCCTCCGGTAATAGCAAGAGACCTTCTTGGCGATAGAAAGGACCGCTTCCCGGCCGGCTGACGTCAATGAAATGACGTGGATCCTTTGCGATCGCTCCGGCAAGGCCTTTTGCCGTTTCGTCGGCTTGTTCAGGTGTGCGAGCTCGGACAACGGCGACAATTAAGTTATTGAACTGCGGGAACGCCCGTTCGAAACGGATCTGCTGCTGGCGCCAAGGCAAGGAGGCTGCGAACAAATTAGAGGTGTTCGTGTCGATGCCCAGATAACGCACCGAAACGATAAGCGACAACAGGATCGCCACGACGTACAGAAGTACAATGAGGGGGGCACGGCGTTGGCTGCCGGCCACCACATTGAGTATCGCTTTAGTCATCGATTTGATCCCAGTATTTGGTCAGATAGGTTTATGTTGCAGCCAAGAACAGTTCGCGCGGGAAACCGTCAGCTCTTCACCAGTTGCTCCGGCACAACGAAACCATGTTTACGTAGCTCTGGGGCGGCTCCAGGGTGAATTTCGATTGCATCGACTGCGTGTAGCCAGTCGCTTGGCGGTGGCACTACAACACCCGCTGCACTGAGTAGGGCACGCTGATTAGCGAGGGCGGCATTGGTCAATGATGCAGCGAGCGAATCCGGGAGGTCGGCGCGGCTCAACGCCAGCGCCGCCGAGCCCACCGTCGCTACAGATTCTGAAAGGGCGGGGAGGGCTGACCGCGCTATAATAGATGGTGTCAAGCCGGTTACACTCCGGCACATTGCCTTGGCTTCGGCATCATTACACCCGATCAGAGTATAACGGCCGGAGAGAGCGGCTGATTCAATCGCGCGTAACGGGGACACCCCGAAAAATGCGCACGCGTCAAGCCCACCACCTGCTAGATCAGCAATCTGCTCCGCAAACCCACCTTCTTGGTATCTTCGAGGCGCAATACGGAGTGCGCGTAGCAAATCAGGCACCAGAACAGCACTGGCACTTCCGGCGGGGCCTATACCGATGCACGCGTTATCCAAATCGACCAGCCGCTTTATACCGCGGTCTTCCGGTGTGACCACTTGCAGTTGCTGGTCGCAAACGGGGAAGAGGGCGCGAAATCCATGCATAGCTAAGCCACCCGTCCAGGTGGAAGTACCAGTCCATGCCTCACTGGCAACTACCAGGCTGGCGAAACCAATGTCCACGGCGCGCTGCTCCAGCAGGAGAATATTGGCGGCGCTGCCACCGGAAACACGGAACGAGACAGGAACGCGGGTCTTTCGCTGCATCGCCATCGCAAGAGCCGGGCCATAGGTCGCAAACCCACATCCTGGGGAGCCGGTTGCCATCGCTAAGGCAGAAGGCATTGTTTGGAGCAACGCCGCAGAGCGTAGGCCGGCAAAGGAGCGACGTCCGCTAAACATTGCAGCCCCAACGAACATTGTGGCCAGAATTATGCGCCGCGAGGGTTTTGCCAGTGGCGAGCCATCCGCCATGATTTTTCTCCGATATCACGGGACGATCTATTTCGCCCATTGTTTCCATTTTTTGGCGTAGGCTCCGATTTCGGCCAATTCAGGGCAAACTTCAAGTCATTCGGAGAAGTTGCTTTTTGCTAGGAACGGCCGCAGATTTATTCGAGTGATCGAGCTCGCTCGACAGCGGCGAGGAGGGCAGTACGAATACCGTTCTCCAAGGCCGAGTGCCCGGCATCCGGTATGATTGTCAGGCGTGCGTCTTGCCAGCCAGAGACGAGTTCAAAGGCACTGCAGGGCGGGCAAATCATATCGTAGCGGCCCTGTACGATTTCACCCGGTATGCCCCGCAACGCTTCGAGATGGCCAAGCAGTCCCGCAGGGGGCAAAAACAGATCGTTTGCGAAGTAATGGGCCTCGATGCGTGCAAGGCCCAGAGCTGTGCGATCTTCAGCAAAAGCACCGACCGTGTCTATGTTTGGCATTAATGTCGAGCAGGAGCCTTCGTAAATCGACCAAGCTTTTGCCGCTGGAACGTGAACGGCAGGATCTGGATTATTTAGTCTTCTTGCATATGCATTCAAAATATCGTTACGCTCTGCCGCCGGGAGAAAATTCGTAAAGGCCTGGTATGCGTCGGGAAAAAAGTGTCCTATCCCATGCAGAAACCAGTCAACCTCGTGTTTGCGCCCGAGAAAAATTCCACGTAGCACCATTCCCGCAACCCGGCTCGGACGCGACTCGGCGTATGCAAGCGCAAGGGTTGAACCCCAGGATCCCCCAAACAGTATGCACTTGCTAATACCAAGGAAATCAAGAAGCTTGTCGATGTCCTCAACCAGATGGGGTGTTGTGTTCGCCTCGATGCAGCCCAAAGGCGTCGAGCGCCCAGCGCCTCGCTGGTCAAACACAATTAAGCGCCAGATCTGCGGATCGAAAAACCGCCTATGAACCGCGGCCGCGCCCGCACCAGGGCCGCCATGCAAGAATAAGATCGGTTTACCCCTAGGGTTCCCGACTTGCTCCCAATACAGAACGTGACCGTCGCCGACCGGTAGAAATCCAGTCTGATATGGCCCTATTTCGGGGAAAAGGTCGCCACGGGGCATATTTAGATGCTAATGAGAGCTGCAATGACACGCTCGACTTGTTCGTCAACGAGGTCAGGATGAATCGGTAGCGCTAAGATTCGGCGAGCTACAGTCTCAGCGGTGGGGAGAGATATACCATCATGAGCATCGCGATAAGCCGGTTGATGGTGCAGAGGCTTCGGATAATACACGGCACTCGATATGCCTCGTTCTTGGAGCGCCGCCTGCGCAGCATCCCTTGCCGATGTACTCTCAAAAAGGACGGCGTAGATTGCCCACGCGCTAGTGCTATTTTCTACCCTGGTGGGTATTTTTACGGTTCCCCGAAGGCGGGCATCGTAGGTTTGGGCGATCTCCTCTCTCCGCGCCAGCTCGTTTTCAAAAATTTCGAGTTTTGCGAGAAGAACTGCAGCTTGGAGAGTATCAAGTCGGCCGTTGAGGCCAATACGCTGGACATCATACCGGGATGTGCCTTCTCCATGAGTTCGCAGAGACCTATACAAGGCTGCTCTGTCCATATTTTGCGTGAATAGAGCGCCACCATCGCCGTAGGCGCCAAGCGGCTTAGAGGGAAAGAAGCTTGTCGCCGTCGCATCAGCCATATGGCCAAGTCTTTCGCCGTTCAGCGATGCTCCGAAAGCCTGCGCACAATCATCGAGAGTGAATAAGCCATACTGTGATGCTATACCATTAATCGTCTTCCAAGGGGCCGGTTGGCCGAATAAATCAACACCGATCACTGCACGAGGCCGCAATTTACCCTCGCGCAGGACCATCTTGATCCGCGCCTCCAAGTGCACTGGGTCTATCTGAAATGTATGCGGGTTGATGTCGACAAATATAGGTTTTGCGCCGAGGAGAAGGGGAACTTCTGCCGTCGCGGTATATGTAAACGCGGGAAGGAACACGGCGTCGCCAGGACCAATTTGCTCAGCCATCATCGCGATCTGTAAGGCATCTGTACCGGAACTTGTGCCAACGCAGTGTGCGGCTCCACAGAACTCCGCAAGTTTTTGCTCTAACTCGCCGACTTCTGGGCCAAGGATGAATTGGCCGTGTGCTAGCACAGTGCTGATGCGCTGCCGGAGCGAAGCGCCGAGGCGTGCCTGCTGTGCTGCAAGATCAAGAAACGCAACGGTTGGCGTTATGTGGTCCATGATTTTCCTTGTCCGTATGGACTCGCTGCAGCGAGTTTTTGGTGGCCGTCGTACTCGGGAACCAGCCGCGCTAGTATTGCGCATGCACCGACGGTATCGCCACGTCCGACCAGAACGGCAATTTCATCGAGCGCTCGGCCAATAAACGCCGAATCGGCAACTCGTGGCGCCGCCATGAGCAATCCTGGAAACTGAGTTCTAATGGGCTTTTCGTTGCCGTGAAATAATTCTTCAAAAAGTTTCTCGCCAGGGCGCAGGCCTGTATACCTGATTGCAATGTCTTGGTCCGGCTGTAGTCCAGCAAGGCGAATCATCTGCCGAGCCAGATCGACGATCTTTACTGGATCACCCATATCAAGGACGAAGATCCCGCCTTGCACGACCGGCAAGGCGGCTTCTGTCGAGCCAACGACAGAAGCCTGCAGCACAAGTGCGACGGCCTCGCGAACCGTCATGAAATATCGCCGCATATCGGGGTGCGTTATAGTAAGCGGCCCGCCACGAGCGAGTTGACGGCGGAAAATTGGAACCACTGAGCCGGTTGAATCAAGCACATTTCCAAATCTGACAGTGACCGTCCGCATTCCGCCTTTGACATTCTTGGCGGCAATGTCGAGCCCTTGCGCGTACATTTCTGCAAGGCGTTTTGTGGCCCCCATTACTGAAGATGGATTAACCGCTTTGTCAGTGGAGATAAGCACCATCAGTGTCGCGCCGGCTGCCCGTGCGGCATCGGCAACGTTTCTGGTTCCTAATGCGTTTGTGGCGATCCCCTCAAGCGGATGTGCCTCGACCATTGGCACGTGCTTGAGGGCGGCTGCATGGAACACAAGTTCCGGCTGGTGCGCATCACAGACTCTGGCAATGCGGGCGGCATCGCGGATATCGGCGATAATGGGATCACGTGGTACGCTAGGGTCGCTTTCCGATAACTCAAGGTCGATGCGCCACAAAGCATACTCGCTTGCATCCAGAAGAGTTAGCCGGCTTGGCCCAAACCGGGCAACCTGGCGCGCAAGCTCCGAGCCGATCGAACCGCCCGCTCCAGTGACCAGGACACGCCGTCCCTGAATTAGCCGTGCCATTCCCTCACGATCAAGTGCGACCTGGGGTCGATTCAGCAGATCTTCGATTGCGATGGGCCGAAGCGATATTGTGGTCGAGTCAGCGGTCGTGGGTGCAAGCGCGGTGGGATTTGGGGCTCGAGCGACGCGCAAGCCGAAACGCTCGGCGAGGGTAAGAATAGCGCGCAATGTGTCTCCGCCAACATCAGAACTGGCAATAATTAGCAAAATCGGCAGTTCACTCGCTTTCTCAAGCTCCGTTAGTAAGGCATCAAGTCCATCGAGCGGCGCAAGAATCGGTACGTTATGAATTCGGCGCCCTGTCTCGCGTTCAGACGTCGAAATGAGACCTTGTACGCGATAATGTCGCTTAGCCTCTCTGCCCAAGGCGGCTAAGAACAGTTCTGCGGCTTCGCCGGCGCCGATCACTAGTGCCGACTCTGCGTCATCGCCACTGGTATCGGACCTTGTGCGTGCAACGCGATAGAGCAGGCGCGGTGTAATCAATGCGAGGCCAAACGTGATGCTTAGCAGTGGTGGAAAACTTGATGAGGGTAACGGTATGCCGACTCCGATGAGTAGCAGGATAATCAACAACGCTCCGAGAATTGAGATGACACCTATTGCCATCACGTCGGAGAGTGAGGTGAATCGCCAATATTGAAGGGCTAGGCCAAACGGGACGCCGATCAGCCAAATCACTGCGGCGCCGGCTAAGGGCAAAATGATGGGGTTGGGTACAGGGTGCGCGGGGTCGGCAAGCCAGGATGCCGCCACAACAGCAACGGCAGCCAGCAAGCCATCCAAGACGACGTTGATTGCAATGCGGATTTGACCGCGTGGAATCCCCACACCCATCATTTAACCTCTGTAGCGGATCAAGGGCAAGAAGTCATTGCGTCGCCGTGATCTCTCTGTCGGGCGCTGCTCTTTGATAAAAGAGCCCGGAACTATAAAGTTTACGTAGATGATAAATAGATGTAGTTAGAGACGTATGAGCCGTTCAGCAATGACTCTTCGTGCGTTCAATGAGATGTGTCCAGACGAAGACGCTGCGCGTGCTTGGTTCGAGAAGTCGCGCTGGCCGCATGGGCCGGAATGCCCGAAATGCGGCTCCATCGATCGTTCCTCTTGGCTCAAGATGCCGCGCCGCTGGAACTGCATCGCATGCCACCATCAGTTCTCGGTGACAACAGGAACACCGATGCACCGGACGCATTTGCCGCTGCTGACATGGGCACACGCAATTTACCTGATCGTGTCCTCGTCGAAGGGCATTTCCGCGATGAAACTGAGCGAGATGCTTGGCATCT
>DAIDMG010000008.1:0-323 GCA_027449105.1 Acidiphilium sp.
GGCCGCCAGCGTCTCGGCGAGCAGGGCCTCCATCCGCTCCGCCCCGATCCGCTTGCGCCAGCGCGTCATCGAGGATCGATCCAGCGGCAGCGTGTGCTGAAAATGGGTTTCGCCGCAGAATGCCTGGACATACGGACTGTCCAGGTAGCGCGCGCAAACCGCTTCGTCGGACAGCCCATCCATGTGCTTGAGAAGATGCAGCGCCACCATCAGGCGGGTCGGCAGCGCCGGACGTCCCGCCGCCTCGGCGTAGAGCGCGCCGAAGCGTTCCTCGAAGACCCGCCAGTCGATCAGCCGGGCCAGCCGGACCAGGGGATGCCGCT
>DAIDMG010000008.1:333-42298 GCA_027449105.1 Acidiphilium sp.
GTCATGGGTTCGTGAACCTGCTACAAACGAACGGTCAGTTTGCGACTGGGTTGTGTGGCGTGTCCCGGTGACCTAGCTAAAGTTGCTTCACGCCGAACGCATGATGCCCGGCCTCAAAGCGAGCGAATCACAACCACAACGACCGCGCAACCCTCCACCGGTTTTGCAAGGTTTTTCCACTCAGGCCACACAGATCTTGCAAATCCAAATATTGCCCGCCACTAAAAAGTCATGACTAGATCGCCAAAGTTCGATTTTTCACAGGTGACGAGATTAGCCTCGAGGTTTTGCTCGTAATCCGCCACTGTCACCCCATCGACTCCCGCACTTGCCTGCCGCTTCTGTCGCCGGAACGCTCGTTCAAGCGCCTCGGTATCCACATGGTGCAGCAGGGCGCTGAACCGGGTTTGGACGGCCTCGCGGGCCGCTGCGTTCACCCGTGCGAGGTTAGATGGCAAAGCGACCCGGCTCTGCGTCCGGACCCGGCCACCCCCGCGTGGGTTCCTTCCAGGCTGGTCCCTTCCCTCGGCGCGCCTCGTTTCCTTCGGCGGCGTCATCGGTAGTATGAACCAGTCCGACTCCCGACCTCAGCTCGGACGGTGGCTCCGGTATTACCTTGCCACCATCCCCCGCCGGAGACCAATCCGGCGGACCCGGTCGGGCCTCTCATGTTCCGATGAATGCTATTCATGCGTGATACGGCCTTCGACCTCGGCGAAGCGATGTCATCTCGCATAACGATGACCCACGTGCTGCCTTCGAGACTGGGAACGCTCTCGGCCTTCGCGATCTTCCACATTTCGAGGCTCAATCCCGCACCCCACATGACCCCTGTCTACACTTCAGACCCCGCGTCACCACGACGCCCGCAAGACTCGGTCCCGGCCTGCCTGCTACGGCTCTAACCGGATGAGACTTTCACTCCATAGGCATTCATCAGCTTCGCATGACGTACTCCCGAGTTGTGGTGTAGGAGCGGGTTTCCTGAGCAGGGTTTGCTGCTCTGTCAGGCTGCCATTGGCGGCAGGCTGACGGAGACAGTATCGCTCAAAGGGCGATGGTTTCCAGCGTCATGTAGCGGGTGCGCTAGACGGTCCATTCGTCGTGCTGCTCGAGCAAGAGGGCGCCAATCAGCCGGCCGCCGTCAGACTCTCGACGGTCACGCCGGCCAGCTGATCAGCGGCCTCCTACACCACCACCAGGGACACAACCCTGACCGATCTAGGACAGCATTGGCTGAATGACGCGGCGTCCATAGCCAGACCCTGATCCAGACAAATTGAAAAGCGGGGCCGACCAGCCGATTCGTGAGCCTCCAAAGGAAACGACGTCCGATCAGCCAAAAAATCTAGAGCAATCCGCCGAGCCACATGGATGCTGCAGCCCCCGTGACGATTTGGTTGGATTATTCAATATGTTGCGCTATACTGTAAACGATGATCTAACCTATCGATTAGCAACACGACAGGGAGCGGCATTGATCAACGAGTTTGAGGCGGACTCAGAGAGAGAAGTCGGACTAGGGGCGCGCAAGACTAGCACGCCACGCTATACGCGCAGGCTGTCTGACAAGATATTGATCGCTTTCCATCACGCCTGCGATCAGGGTGATTACGAAGTGGCTGAAAAACTCCTCTCAATACTTGAACACATGCTGACGCGACGTACCATGCCCGCAGACTCCAATCGCCGGAAGGGTATTGAGAGTCTCGTAGCCGCCCATGAACGGCTTTGGCACCTGCGTCATCCCGAGGAGAAGTTCCGCTGAGCGCCGGCTTTCTGTTGTCCACGCAATAGGTCGCCAAAACCCCATCGGTGGTGCACGGTCGCACCCAGCTGTGCGATAGCGGCGCGGTGGCTCGCAGTTCCGTATCCGGCATTACACTCCCATCCATACCCCGGGTATCGTGTACCGAGCCGTTCCATTAGACGGTCTCGCGTAACCTTGGCGACAATTGACGCGGCTGCGATTGATAGAGACTGACGGTCGCCGCCAATAACCGTAGAACAAGGGATCCCCTTGATTGACGGAGCTATGTTGCCGTCGACCAGTACATGATCAGGGGCTACACTTAGTCGTTGAACCGCCCGACTCATCGCCAAAAGGGTCGCCTTCAAGATATTTCTTTGCTCGATTTCAGATACAGATGCCGCTCCAAGCGCGATGACTGCCCCGGAAGCTTCAAGCAAGGACAGGAGCGCCCGTCGTGTCGACGAGCTCAAACGCTTCGAATCGTCGATTGACGCCGCTAGTTCCGGCGTCAGGTGGTGCGGTAACATGACGGCTGCCGCAACCACGGGCCCCGCAAGAGGACCACGGCCCGCCTCGTCCACGCCAGCCACGCGGCCGCCGAAGTGTCTTTCGATCGACCGATCCGGCACTATAGTATCCCTGCACGCGATCCAAGAGCTGAAGGCGCGCGGTTCGCCTCCAGGACCGTCAGCAACCCCGAAATAATCCTAGCCGGCGAGGGCGGACAGCCACTAATGACCAGGTCAACAGGCAATATCGCTGCTGCACCGCCGAGCACAGACGAACTACCCTTAAAAATCCCTCCGTCCGCCGCACAATCACCGACTGCCACGACGAAACGCGGTCGTGCCATCGCTGCCAAGCACTGGCGTGCGGACCCGGCGAGGCCAGTGCTGGAAACACCTGTAATTAAAAGAATATCAGCCCATCGCGGATCCTCAACCATGCAAATTCCGTGGTAGCCAAGATGGTCCCACATTAGCGTGGCACTCAGCAACTCCATCTCACAACCGCCGCAACTGCCAGCGTCGACGTGGCGGATCGCCAATGATCGCCCAAGCAGTGTTTCACCCGCGGCTGCCAACCGTGCAGCCAAGCCTTGCACGATATCCAACTGCTTTGTTGACTGGCTCACAGATCAATTCCACAAGCGGACGGCATTACTAGCATCGAGCGCAACAGAAAATCATCGATCCGCATAAATCTTGAGGCTCGTTCCAACGCTTCCGCCACGCGAGCGCCAGGAGTAACGATAAAGCCAAACGCGATAACGCCCAACTCAAGCGACAAAACGTAACGAATGAGCCCGTGTGCGCTCGCTGCAGCGCCTATACCGAACCCGTCATGATCAGGTAGTGGAACGGCCGTCGGCTCAGCGTCGTGACGCCATGGAGCGATACATGCCTCTTTCGCCCCGTTCCGCGCTCGGCGCGCCCAGTCGCCAGCGAACGAAGCATTGGAGCCAAAGCGCTTCCGTATAGACCAACCGCCAAATGGCCGGGTCACAGTGTCAATATCCTGTAGCACATCACCGAGGGCAGACCACGCGCTCAAATCCGGCCGGGCCGCCATACCGCCCGGCACCACGACGTCCATCATCAATCGATGGCCAAAAATCGCTTCTAGAGTATCCGCGATAGTACAACGCAAATTGATCAAGCGGGTCGCCAACCCGTCCGCGCCCACCGCAGCAGCAGCCCGCGCCAGCCGCAACAGCGACACAGTGCAGTGCTCAAGCGCAAGCATCTTGCCCCGTATCTCTTCAACGTGCGGCGGTAACGAGCAGGCGCTCGCCGCTTCCACGGCCCGAGCATACGCTACAGCATGTGCAACACACGCCTCCGAATCAATCCGCGCACAAGTGCGCGCAGCCGCTCGTGGAGATTGACCTGCAATCAGGCGTAGTACCCCGCGATGCGTATACCCAAACCGGTGTTCTGTAGCCACCACGACGTTACCGTCGAGGGTCAAATGCCGATGATATGGGGCAGCAAACAGACCGCCGACCGGGCCTAGTCCGATCTGATATTCTCCGTCTCCAGGCGTATCACGGAAGCCGGGCCACGCGGGGTTTTCTCCCGTTGAGCCCAGAGCGATAGCCGGCCGTTCATCATTTGCCTGTTCAGCGACAGCACCGTTCAGGTCATGCGCCAGGCGCTCATACCACGCAGCTTCCGGCCGGACGCGGGAAACCGCACAATACGTTCCCTCATTCAAGGCCGATACCACGGGTACAATAGCCTCGCCACACTGAAGAAGCAGGTATACCCGACCACGATCAATAAACAACGCGACAAACCCTATCGTGGTCTCGTTACGAAGCCCCTCAATCAGGCATTCCCAGTCTGGCGCCGTCAAAACCCGCAGGTTTTCGGGGGCACCCGGCTCGATTGCCGCCCGATCAAGAATTGCCGCGACATTCACCGCATCACTTTTTAGGTCATCCATCGTATCAGTGTTCCGGGCATCGCAGTTGCCATCGCGGGCACCACACCAAGGGCCGTAAGGGCTGCCACAACAACCCATGCGGTCGCAGCCCACCGGTTTGGCGTGCCTCCCACAACTCGTGTTACCGTTTTCGAAATTACCAAGAATGCGAGCAGAAGAAGCCCGATCACGCTGAAAGCGACAACCTCTGGCTCTAAATTAGAGGCGGCGTGCAATGCCAAGCAGTCCCCAGCAAACAATCCAAACGGCGGCAGTCCTGCTAACGCAAGAAGTGAGAGCCTCTCCACCAGAGAATCTCGTGCACTAAGAACAATTGCCAGTCGGCCCAAGATGAGCGCGGCCAAAAGAACAACAATCCCGCTGCGGGCATGTGCCAGCAGAGCGCCTACCAGCACCCCCGTCTGAGCCAACATCAGGCTATCAACCGCGCAATCCCGCCGTCGCATCACGACAATTGCCCCCCAAATCATCACTGGCATGATAAAAAGCCATGATTTCGACGGAATTTCTACCAGGTTTGGCAAGAACAGGGCTAAGGCCAGCAATGCCAGGGCGGCAGGTATACTCCAGGACCATCGCTTTATCGGCGCCAATATCGGCGCGACGGTCATCAGCAAAAAAGCAACTATTATTTTGACGAAAAACAGCGCCACGCCTGGAAGCCAGCTGTCGACATGTTTTGCATTCGCAATATCGAGGCATGACAATGTGTCGAAGGCAAATAGAATGACCGCGACGCGCCCCAACATCGCAGCCACCATCCACAATGCTCGATCAGGACCCGAACTGTCCGCTGCAGGCGCAATCTCTTCAAGACTCAAGACAAGGAATAACCCTGCCATACCCAAGACTTGCGCCACGACATTCGCAGTATCGGAGCCCACCGGAGCCACCAACGTTAGCGATCGCGCAATTTCGCTATGGACCAGCCCCACCAGGGATAAAGCGATGACGAACACGACCAAGTCGCGAGCAGCCAGCGCCGCTGACAAACCACGCGCCCCCTGTCCAGCGTCAAGCGCAGCAAGTATTAGGGCTGCACGTCCGAGCGACAGAAGCCCAATAACGACCGGCGCCGTCGCCAATGGCTGCGTCAGGGTATCGAAGAAGGCGCCCGGGACAACAAACGCCGCCAAACTCATTGCTGATACACCCAATGGTGCCCACATCGGTGCCAACGGAGAAGAAAATTCCGGTATGGCTCGTCGCTTCCGCCACAGTTTCACGAGATCGAACAAAGGTTGTAGAAATGGCGGCGGAGCACGCCCGGCGCCCCTGGCACGCATCCAAATCAACCCCGCCTCCAGGAGAATTGCAGCGACTGCCGTAAGAGCCAGCTCCATGGCCGTGGCAACCATTCGGAGAAGAAAAGCTATCATAACGCCAACACCGACCGTATTGCAGCCCACAATCTGGACCACAGGCCAATCGAAGCTTTGTCGGAACCGAAAAGCGGCCGGGCGAATCCGCTTGCTGTAATCTCGGTCCTTGGGTCGTTGAACGGCATCCATACGGGTGGCTGTGCAAAGCCTTCCGTCCAATGAGGGACGAAATCACTACCTACACGCGCCTCGGCCCAACGTAAGACGACCACTATACCCGTCAACATCAACGTCAACACGGCGAGAGACCAGCGGCCGGGCACCACGAACCAACCGACCAGCAGCGCCCCCACTGCGAGTAGCAGAACGCCCAACAGCCCCAGATCGCGAGTATCTTCTGCAGCGGCGGCGCGCAAACTGCGTGGGCGCCCCAACGAAATCGCCCCAAAGGCCCGGATCGCAGCAAAGGTCGACAGTGCTGACCACGCAATAACACCAACGCCATAGGTCAGCATAGCCAGGCCGCTGCGATCGAACGCAATGCGGCGCCAGCATCGAAGCAAAATTGCGAATCCAGCACCTGGCGGCACTATAGACACGGCGAAGATGAAAATCAGAAGGATGAGTGAAAGATCTGGCATGCCCCGCGCCAGACCACCAAGCCAGTCGAATTCATCTGTACCAATCTCTTTGCGAAGAAGGTTCGCAATCAGGGTGAGTCCCGCCCCGGTCAGAGCGGCGAGTACAGCCGCCCCGACTGCAACTCGCAACATACCGGCTGTGAATGCCCCGACTGCAATGCCAGACAAACCGAGCGCTGTTGCCCGCACGTATCGCTGCAGATCAGGAGCATTGCACGCTCGGGCAGCACCAAGTGGCGCAATAAGCGCGCCAAGCAGCCGCAGGAGATTATCCAAGCTGCCACCAACATGCATAAAAACGTGCAAAGCCAATAATGGGCGCACGAGGCACACCGGAATTGCCGACAGAAGCAATGCCTCCGTACCGGCGCAGCCAACGGTTAGCCAAGACGCCGAAAGTATACCGAAGGTCGCCACGTATATATCCTGGCCGGCCCCCATGAGCGCAAATGCAACTACTCCTGCTACGAACCGCCATTCGCACATGTCCGGAACAGCGAGAACAACCACACCCGAAACAAAAAACACCGGCATAAGCAGGATCGCGCCTACACGATCAACGCCCAACGTAATGTGACCGAACGGCCCAAGACCATAGATCATGAACGACGAAAACCAGGGTCCAAACAGGGTGTCTCCGATAAGAACGAGAAGCACGGCGAACGCCGACATCGAGAACGCCGTCGCCCCCCCGTCAATTCCCAGCCTGCGCGTTGTTCGACCGATTCGCCGCATGATCTTTGGTAGCAGTGTTTTGGCGGTGGTGTCATCGGGGATGCGGAAGTCACTACCCGTGTCGGGTTCCGACCGTGTCCAAAACCTGTTGCATAATGAACCGCTACAAGCGTGCCCGCGCCTGTGGCCATAATCCCTCCAAAACCACTTGCACAAAAAAAACCCGCCTTGGTGTCGGTCGTGTTGAGCCTATTAGCGGGACCTCTACAGAACATTCCCGAACGTTGTATTGTAGTACATACGTTGTTGCTTTTTCATTTCCCCCGACTGCTGCTGATGTTTACAATACACCCGACTCTTGCCAAACGCGCGAATGAAACAGCTTCTGCCGGTTTTAGAAAAAGGCTGCGGTAGTTACAAATGTCACCGCCGGATCCACAACACTGTGTATCGCTGGAACGTAAATACAGAAGTCAGATCGGTGGCATCATTGCGCCGACACTGCGTACTGGAGACAACATCACCTACCAATCATCGCAAGCAACAAAAAGAAAGATGAGGAAAAACAAAAAGACTGGCCCAAGGTGTCGCATTTTCGCACACCACAAAAACCTATACGGCGAGACGATCGTTGCAAAAAACTGCTGGAGGCAGCCAATGCCTGGAATCAGCTACAATGTCACTATCACTCATATCCGAGTTAAGGAGCCATTTTTATGGAGCCGCCCCATTAATCCATCTACCGTGCGAGCAATTCCGGGGGCAAATTGATCTTAGAATAACCCGAGGGCAGCCGGAACAGATTCGGTGGCTGAACCGCTTCACGCACATGGAGCGCCACGACCCGTACCGAGCCTTGCGCATCGGTTCCCTCGCCGCCTAACAAGACGCCATCGCTAGTAAGGCACGCAGTACCCTCGGCGGAACGCGTTAGCACCAGATAGCTCTTACAACGATGTCCGGCGATCATTCTGCGGCCTAGCGCCGTGAATCTCAGTCCATTTCCAGCAAGTGCGTGGTGCATCGCGACCGCAATTTCTGGAATACTTACGACTGCATGCATCTGCGGTATAATCATTTCAGCAGTAAGCCTTCTCAAGTCCAGAAGAATCACGGTACCAAGCTCGCCGTCACCCAAACTGGTCATCCTTACGCGCTTGAGTTCCGCCGAATACTGGACACGCCAGGTCATGCCAGCCCGGCCAGACGGAGTGACCCGATAAACCCCAACCATGTCATTGGCAGGTAGCAACATGGGTTGCGGAGCTGCGGCAGCATTCGTGGCTACCAACCACAGCATCGCTGCTGCGGCGAGCAGTGGCCATAACATCGTTGACTGTCTCATCGGCTTTTACTCCGTGTTTCGTCACGCATGACTGCAATCTCATGGCTCAATGTGGCCGGATCAGGATCGGCCACCCAACGCACGTCCTGCAGAACCGCCTCCGCCAAATAGCTATGATATACTGCGCGAGAAATTTCGAGTGCTCCGAAATGGCTTAGATGATCAGTAATAAATTGCGTATCGAGCAAACTGAACCCACCAAGGCGAAGCCGCGCCACGAGATGCACAAGCGCCATTTTCGATGCATCACGTGCGAAGCTGACCATGCTTTCCCCAAAAAAGGCTCCGCCGATCACCAAACCGTATAACCCGCCGACGAACCGCTCCCGATCCCAAACCTCAATACTATGCGCGTGGCCGCGTTCAGCAAGGAGGCAAAACGACGCCTCGATCTCTTGATTAATCCAGGTTTCTGGACGCTTCGGCACCCTTGCCGCACACGCTGAAATCACGCTCCGGAAATCTCGGTCGGCAGTTATGGCGAAATGCGAGGCTCGTAATGTTCGCGCCAAACGGCGGGAGAGATGAAATCGGTCCAGCGGCAAAATTCCTCGGCGGTCTGGATCAAGGAAATGCAGGCGCTGCGAGTCGCGGGTCTCGGCCATGGGAAACAGCCCAAGGCGATAGGCGCGTAGCAACATGTCAGGTTGAAGCAGAAAAGGCTGTGCGGACATATTAAACAATGTTACCCTTATTCGACCGAAGCACTCCACCGAAAGCATGGTACTATGCTTAAGTACAAGCTGCATCCTGTTGGATGAACGCCATATGTCGCTCGAGGTCGCATCGAGAAAACCTTCACGACGCAGCACCCGATGCGAAAGAATTTCATTCCCGCACCACCATCGCTAATGGCATTTGGCATCCGCCTGTCGAGCGTCAATTTACGGCGCCCCAATCACACGAGCAAATCGAAAAAAGGACATCTCGGATCACCCGATATCTATGCCTGAAGCAGATTGTTCTGTCTCGCATCGCGCAACCAATTGCCAAAATGAACAATGTATGACCCAAAAACGGCATCACATCCTCTTGTCGTCACCTTTGACACTACCTAGCCACCGGCCAGTGCTGACGAGAATGGGATGGACCAGCCCGATGCTCTCCTCGGTTGAGGCCAATTTTGACTACTCGTACATTTCTTAGACGCAATTGACGCCCCTTTTACGTGTGACCTCCCTTGCCGCTGCCGCGTGTTCAATCGAATCGACTCGAACGATGTGGATTGGGCGGTTTAGTTTGCAAAGAGAAACAAAGTGAACTTGGTCACACCTCAAATTAAAAGTGAGATCGTGGTAACCGTTCCCCAACCCGATGATTGACTTGTTAACTCGGCAGCCTAGTGTCTTGGTAATGCAAGGAAATTTGTATACAATGTCTTCGCAAGACAAAATCGCAGGCTACACACGCCTCCGCGAAACATATCGCCTCCCTGTCACAAAGTGATCCTCAAGTGGAGCCTAAAGTTTGAATATTGCAATTATTGGCGGTGGCTACGTAGGTTTGGTTTCCGCCGCTTGCTTCGCGGAATTCGGTGTGGACGTCGTGGTAGCCGAGACTGAGCCAAGACGGTTGGAACGTCTGCGTCGCGGCGAGATTCCAATTTACGAGCCTAGTCTCGACACGCTCATGGCGCGGAATACTGCCGCCGGAAGGCTGAGCTTCACAGGCGTGGTCGCCGAAGCAATTGTAAACGCGGAAGCAGTGTTTATCGCAGTTGGCACACCGACGCGACGAGGCGACGGTCACGCCGATCTCACCTATGTGTTCGGCGCCGCGGAGCAAGTCCTCGCAGGCCTCGACCATGATGCCGTACTGGTCACGAAATCGACCGTTCCGGTCGGAACCGGCCGCAGACTGGCCGAATTAGCCCGCGCCCGGCGGCCAGACCTATCTGTTGAGATCGCCTCCAATCCGGAATTCCTTAGAGAAGGTAGTGCCATCAACGATTTCATGCGCCCTGATCGTATCATAATAGGCGCCGAAACACCGCGCGCCGAAGCGCTGTTACGGAAGCTCTATCGTCCATTGAATTTAATCGAGGCACCGGTTTTGGTCATGTCGTTGGAAACGGCAGAACTCACAAAATACGCTGCCAATGCATTCCTCGCGATGAAGGTCACCTTCATCAATGAAATGGCGGATCTTTGCGAAGCGGTGGGTGGCGACGTCCACGATGTTGCGCGCGGTATGGGTCTTGACGGCAGGATCGGGCGAAAATTCCTACATCCTGGCCCGGGTTTCGGAGGTTCATGTTTCCCAAAAGACACCCAGGCCCTAGCGCGCATTGCCACGGAAGCCGGCGCGCCCTCGCGCCTGACGGAAGCCGTCGTTGCAGCCAACGAGGCCCGCAAATCGCGCCTCTCTGACCGCGTCCTCCACGCGGCAGGCGGCTCGATCCGCGGCTCTGCGATAACTGTCCTTGGGCTCGCCTTCAAGCCTGAAACAGACGATATGCGCGACGCTCCTTCAATCCCGTTAATCAGAGGATTGATCGATGCGGGCGCTAACGTCACAGCTTTTGACCCCGCGGCCATGTCAGTTGCTCGCGCGCTTCTGCCAGATAACGTCGTTTACGCCGAGAACGTGGACGCGGCGCTAAGAGGCGCAGATCTTCTTGTCATCGTCACTGAGTGGAATTCATTTCGTGCGCTCGCGCCACATCGCCTTACCACGCTGATGCGCGGTGACATTATTGTTGACCTTCGGAACATTTTCGAACCGATCGCGATCCGTGCTGCCGGATTCCGCTACTATCCTGTTGGTCGGAGCCGTCCGCCGATAGCGGCGAGCTGCTCTTGACCTAGTCTGTGACACGCCAACCTCAGGATCATTCGCATCGCGGAAACACTGTTGGGCTGGTACACCAGCCCAGAATACTGGATCTGCTCCGCCTTTCCGGAGGTGCAGCGCGAAGCATCGGATACAACCGAGTTCAGTCCCGCGTTAGAAATTCGGAGTTAGCTTATTTCCTCATCAATTTCGAGTCGTTTTTCTTCCCCTGACACTGGCGGTATGTCGTGCGTTTGGCTCACGCGCTCACCGCAATACTCCACGTTACTGCGGCTCCTTCCTCCCTATCGCACGACACAATAGCTTGATGCAGTAGTCCAACGTCATGAAACTTTCGGCCGCTCCGGATTGAGACAACACAACACTGAGCTGACCCTCCGATGGTTTATGCGAAGCTATATAAACGCCAAGTCATCACAAAACACGACAAATCCAGGAAAACGAACGCGTAATGTACTTCGGTATGCACCCATGGCGGCCCGCCCGACCCGCTTACTTCAGTTGAACAGATCCGGAGACGTTCATGTTGAAGGGTTGCGGAAGAAAAGGTACGCCGACCGGCAAATGCACTGCTGCCGTAAGCGCGTAACTGACGTAGGTCACCGTCTGGCCCGTTGAACATGCCCCGGCGCTGTCAGGTGACGCTAACGATCCATCCGACTGCAAACAATATGATAAGATGCCTGGATTATTCGCTTGGTTTGCAAGACCAATCGGTGTGAGAGACATCGTATTGGATTGCGCTAAAATATTACCTATATCAGTCGAGTTGGACGCATCTGCGGGGTCAGTCCAGGCAAACAGGTAAATTTCATTTAGCGCTTGGTTGATCTGGTACCGTTCGATCAGCACATACATGATGTCGACACTTCCGATAACGAGCGGCACAAGCAAAAAACTAACAACAAGAGCGAGCTCAACCGCAACGCTACCGCGCCCGCGTCGCCGACACCACCAAAGAGCTTCAACTAAGCGGCGCAAGCATGACGTCATAAGAATAAGTCGCTTTCAGGTTGATGCCAGACGAAAAAATATTGGCAAAAACAAGAGGTTTCCATACATAGGCAGCCGAAACGGTAACCCACCCTCCTGGCGTTGGCGCAGTCGCCCCCCCGCCACAGACTTCGGTCATCGTACCGGACCAGTCTACAGAAATTTCGGGAGCGGAACTGGACGGTATCATCGGCGCCGCCGCCGCCTGAAACGCCGATTGTATCAGTGACGTGTTCGGGCAGGTGGCACCAGACATGCCGTTGTTTGCATATATTGCATTCGACGCAAGCACAGCTGCGTACCGCGCAGATACACCAACACCGTTATCGAGGCCGTACTGCGTAACCGCCAGATCGCCCAAATCAATCAGCAAAAAGAAGAACAGCAGTAACGTCATACCTCCGATAGCAAACTCGATAGCAGCCGTTCCCCGGCGGCATCGAACGTCTCTCAGAGACAAAAACCAGGTCAGCTGTTGCCGAATTGTTGTTTTCCTTAAGATGTCTGTGTTAAGCATGGCAGTGTGTGTCCGCGTAACCAAGCGTTTCAACCGCTGAGAAATGGTGTTCCGCCGACGGTTTGGCCGCCCGTCGAAGGTGGTTCACCAGTGTTAATAGTTGCGTGACCAGCAACCGTTACGGTCTGGGAAACGACATTAACGCCGACGCCCGGCGTGATGTTAACAACCGGGCCTGTTGTATCATTTCCCGTGAAAACTACGGACGCGTCTGGGGTGTAGATCGACCCCGAAATATTAAATGTTGAATTCCCGCTGAAAGACGCCTGACTTGAGTCAGTCCTTGATTGGAAAATTAGGACACCGCTATACGTTCCACTGGTGGGCGCGGAAAGACTGACTGTATTGTTGTTTCCGTTCCACGAGATACTGCCCGTCACGTAGAATGTTACTCCCGTCCCTGTAATGGTACTGTCGCCATTTAGGGTCAGGTTGCCATCAATATAATATACGCCGGGCGCCAAGCTCACGGTTGAGTTCTTGCTTATATCCAACCCGGACCCGTAATATCCGGGCGACAGATCCGTCGTCACATTTGCTCCCGCACTTGCAGGACAAGACGTTCCACACGTACCCGCGCCGTAACTTGGAATTGGTACCGCTAGATTGGCGTATGGGTCAGGCAAAACCGCGCCACCCTGGATAACCTGCGTATTCGTTGGTGCACCGACAACGCTGCCAACCGCACCAACCACAGGAACAGTTACATCACCGCCCTTGATGTCAACCGAGCTCGTTCCACTCGCATCTGAATACATTGCGCAATCCGGCGAGTTCACCGTCGTTCCGTTATCCTGGACAAGCACGCCCGTTGTACTTGAACTCGTCAAAGCCAGTACGCACGGCTGTGAGCCTCCTGTGGTACCCGCGATCGCTCGGGCAACAAGGTTGCCTCCCAGGTAGCCCACGATCTCCGAAAAAAACAGTTGTTCGGGCGCACTGGCCGTAACCGTAACGGAACCACCATTCCATACAAGACCAACGGCCGGTGACGATCTGAGCGTCGAAACTGACTTGTTTGCCGCACTCTGCGCGACACTTTGAAGATAGGCTTGGCTCGCGTTGGAAGAGTCGATTTGCCGCGCCGCCGCCATCGCACCGGCGTCGGCAGCGACCTGGAGCGCCGCATGGGTTCCATACCAGAAGCCTCCATCAACCGCCAGGCCGACAAAGCCAAATAGCATAGCTGCACCGATGGCAGTTACGATGGCGACCACGCCTCGAACCGACCGAAGGCGACGTCCAATCATGTGGACCGCATGACTCAACTCAGACCAAACCATCGTCCCACTTCAGATCCGGCATGGAGCCTTTATTGGCCCTGACTACAAGGTTTCCCGCAGGATTGCAAGATTTTAACTTTTTGACGCCTCGTCAGAATGAGAAGGGTATTAGGGGCATTCGAGATCAGCCTAGTTCGTGCCAGATAGACGGCAAAAGTTGCCGCCCAGTTTTGCTATGGCCAGCATCAGGAAGTAAAGCACTCAATAAGAAAGCGGCCAGCAATCGTTAGATCCTTTCCTTTCCCTTTCTTCACCCCTATTTTCATCATTCGGGCGCAAGCGGGGCCGGATCGACCTGCGACACGATTTTCTGCTTGGCCATCCTGCTCAGCCATGCGCCATCTGTACAACTCGGTAGTTGGCTTGAGGAGAAGCCGCGTTCCGCGATGTAATGCAATTTCCGGCTCTGGTGTTCCCAAGATCCAGGCGCCGATCCGGCCGCACAAGAAACTATTCGTTCGGCTCAGCCTGAGTCAGCACCGCTTAAGGATCCGGCGAAGCCGCCTATTGCAATGAACATCAGTAAATCTCTCTCGACCAAGCCTCCGTGTTTGCAGATGCGGCAGCCTCGATACCGGGAGCAATCGGTCACCCCATCTTCTACATTTAATTTGGTATCAAACGAATTATTGCTATAATCGCTCGGCTTATCGAGAGAGAGGAAGCCCGCAATGACAAAAATTCTTGTTCTTTATTATAGCACTTGGGGCCACGTAGAGACGTTGGCCAATGCCGTTGCGGATGGCGTACGGAGTGCGCCAGAAAGTGAGGTGGTGGTCAAACGCGTGCCGGAAACCATGCCGGAAGCAGTCGTCAAAGCGATTCACGCGAAGACAGAGCAGGAGGCCGCGATAGCAACTCCGGATGAGCTTGGCCAATACGACGCGATCATCTTTGGAACGCCGACACGATTCGGCAACATGTGTGGTCAGATGCGTAACTTTCTTGACCAAACTGGCAGCCTTTGGGCCAAAGGCGCGCTCATCGGAAAAGTTGGCTCCGTCTTTGCGAGCACCGGTACACAACATGGCGGCCAAGAAACAACCATTACCTCCTTTCATACAACCTTATTGCATCACGGCATGATCATTGTTGGAGTACCCTATGCCGTCGCTGAACTGATGAATATGAGCGAGATCACAGGCGGCTCTCCCTACGGGGCAACAACGTTAGCAAATTCAGATGGCTCTCGCAGGCCGAGTTCCAACGAGCTTGCTATCGCGCGGGCACAAGGCAAGCGGGTCGCCGAAATCGCGGCTCGTCTAACGACTAAGTAACGACGTTGGCTTCATGTTCGACATCAATCGTAGATAACAGATCATGTCCATAGCAATATCGCCAAGCTGTAGTGTGCTGTCAGTAATCAAATTGATATGACAAACCGACGTTTTCCCCACCTGATGCATTTGCTCCCGTACCGTTGCTGAGCGTGCTATTGAGCTTCAGCCCCCTAAATAGATTGATCTGCACGTTTACCTGCGGTGCCTGTCCGCTCGCAGATTGCTGTGCTCCCACGTAAACGCCCGGTGCCACGTAACGCCCAGCGTTTATAGTCGGAGCGCCAATTCCATCCGAACCGCCGCCAAGTGACAGCTCATCGAGTCCAAGGGCGCTTCGAATCCGCCCAAGCGGGCTAACGCCGCCGCCAATACCCGCCAACTGCGCTAGCGATGTGGCAAGCGACGCGACTTGGAACGGCGACAGATTTTGGGTGCTGGTGTTATAAAGCAGGTGCGCCAAAACTTCGTCAGAAGGTAAATATGGCACACTAGACAAGGTAATTTTTGGTGCCATTGGCGTCCCTGTCACGGCAAGTGTTGAACTGGTCCCGTCTGTGGAAACATGGGTCGCCTCAAGGTCGAGCACTGGCATTAGTCCAACGCCATTGAACGCAATATGGCCTTTGGTGAACCGAAGAGTTTTACCCCCGAGGTTGAAATGGCCCAAAATCAGGCTCAACTCACCTGACGGTATCGGCCTCAACGCAGTGCCCCCGAAATGCAGCCGACCGCCGAGATCAGCGAGAATCCCGTGTCCTCGGACAAAGATTCTGTTTTTTGCAATCACGTTGAGGTTCAGCCGCACCCGCGGCAGGGAGATCCACGACACTGGCTTTTTTTGACCCGGCCGGACAATCGTGAGCTTCGAAACCGAGGCAGGCAGGCCTTCGGGAATCGTGATGTCAGCGCTGAGCACCGCGATCGTTCCGGTCAGGTCAAGGCCGCCGCGTATGGTGCCAACAAGGTTCAAATCACCACTCAGCACCTCTGAAACAATGTCGTTTCGAACGGGACTCGCTCGGTCGAGCTGAAGATGCAAGGCGATCGGTACCTTCCCGCGAAACCCGATCGACCCGCCTCCAGTAATCCTGCCGTGACCCGCGTTAGCACCAAATCTCGCGAGATTGATTTTCGAGCCTGCGGCCACCAGTCTCACGTCGACGTTCGCCAAATCCAGACCCGAAGAAAAATCCCGAACACTCGCACCAGCAATAACCATCCTACCCGTTAGATTCGGTGCCGTCATCCCGCCTCTGATGATAAGGTCAGGCCTGGCGCTGCCGGCCACCCACAAGCCTTGAGCCTCCGTCATCGGGTTAAGGAGAGCGAGATCAACGTTACCGGTAAGACCAAGATTGACGGTCCCTGTTTGACCGAGTTTTGCGGTTCCACGAAGGTCAAGATGCATTTTTGCGCCAGCATCGACGGTGACGCGGCCACGGATCGAGCGGCCCGACAGGTTATCTTGGGTATCAACGTCGATTGGAGGCAACAAAGCCGCCTTGCCTTCGGTAAAATGAAGGCCGTGTGCATTAATCTGTACCGTGCCGCGGACGCCGTTCATCGTACCCGCCATGTCGCCCGATGCGCTGACTGTGCCCGTGGCCCGCCACGCGGGATTTACGTAGCCCGCCACCGCTGCAGGGAGTGAGTCAAGGCGAAAGGACATAGCGAACGGTCGGCTACCCGCCATTGGTATCGAGCCTTCGATGTGCAAACTCCCGCCGCCCAAAATGCCTGCAATTTTTCCATGAATATTTTTTCCATCTAACGTCGCATGCATAGAGACTGTGCCTCGAGGCAACTTGCCGCCTGGACCGTCACCGAAGCCGAGGCCAGTGGCTTGCAACGAAATGCTGCCCGACGGTGCCGCAAGCGGACCCGTAAGCCTTCCAACGACGTCAGCCGCGCCTGTCACCGCAACGCGCTTGTCAACACATTTTACCAGCGCGATAGGGAGTTGCCTGATCTTGACATCAAGATCAAGCATGGGCGCGATCCTTCCGTTTGCCGAGATCACCCCTGTGCTACCAGATCCGCTGATGCTAAGGTCCGTGAGATGAACGAGAAGCCCGTTCATCATTGAAATTTCGGCCGGTTTCCGCAGTTCTACGCTTGTGGCTTCATTTCTCAGCCCAAATTGCGAAATCTTAGCGCTTTGCGACTGAAGGTCGACTTCTCCTGCGATTCGAACCTGACTTTCTTCTCCCTTTGCAATCCGAATCTCACCTCCCGCCTGCAAGGTAAAACGAGCCATGGAACCGTCAGCCACGCCGTTCATTTTTCTGATAACAACGCCATCAGCTGTCGCCCTGGAAAGTCTTACGTGCGCCCGGATAGTTGGTTTAGCCGAGCGGCTGAGCAGCAATCCGTCAATTGAGATATCGCCAATCGCAACATTGCGTCCCAGGCCTATCTCCTTACCGTCAATGCCAAACGACGCTCGCGCCTTAGCCCGATGAACGAAAATAGCCGACATCCCTCCGGAAAGACCGATACGCACAAACGGATCCAGTTCCGCTAATTTCTTCATTTGGATCTGGATTCTACCCAAAGGAACGGGTTCATTCCGTAAGAATTTTATCGCACCGGAGGCTGTCAGAGATTGCCAACTTAGCATATCTAAGGTGACGGTTGTAACACCGTCGGCCGTACGCGCGATTTCCGATCGAAGGGTTACCGGACGACCAAGCAACTCCCCTCCGCCTTGCACTGCTCCATGATAATTTCCTGACCGATTCTGAAAATCTACAGCAAGACTGAATGGGCCGGACTGCCCTTTCGCGGTCGCAACCTGGCCAGTCAACGTGCCCGTTAGGCGTTGCCTATTGCGTCCCCCAGTCAGTTTTGCCATTCCGGCGAGCCTACCCGAAAACGCCGGGTACATAGCCCCAATTTCTGGTACCGCAATGGCAACAGCAAGGTTAATTTTTTTTCTTATACTGCCAAGCAAGTTTGCCCGCAGATCGGGAGCGGTAAGCTCACAATGATCGATTGTGATGCCGGATTCCATCACGCTGAAATCCGCTGACAACCTGGATTTCGGCCCCAGAAACCGCGAGACCAATCCTGCCCCACTCTTGATGTCCAGCACGTTCTCGATATGAAAATTAGCGCGGTCACCTTGGTATGTGGCAACCAGGTGCATGGCACTGCTGCCCGTTATGCGTTGGCCAATTAGTGCTGAAGCCGGCGCCAGGTTAGGTATATCGACGGTGAGATCACTGCCGACAAGCCTGCCCGTGAAACTGGTTGTTCCTTTCGCGATGACCTCCATGGGTCCAATTCCAGCAGCAAGATCAAGCCGTACGTCCGAGCTTGGCCCTGCCAAGTGTATCTTGACATTGATTGGTCCTGAAATTCCCCCTGGAAGCACGAATTTCGCCAAGCGACTGATAGGCCCTTGGCCGGTGTCATGCACTACCAATTTCCAGTTGACCCGATGACCACGTAATACACCAGAGACGTGGTAATCTCCATCGCCATCTAGAGAACGCGCTGTCAATGCGACATTAAGCGACGTCGTTCCATGCAGTGAAAAGCGGCCTTGAATTTTAAGCGCCAACTTTTGACCGAGCACATGCCTCCCGACCTCGAACGCCTTAATCGCAAGCTCAGAAACCTGCACGTTCAGTAACGGACGCCACTCCTTTGGAAGTAAAACTCTTCGTCGCGATCGCGACCTGCTCTGTGCCGGCAAACGTTCAAGGTCGACCCGTTGGGCGGTGAGAGACTCAATTTGTAACTTGCCGATCAGCAGCGATTCCGCAGACCAACGGAGCCGCGCGCCGTCGATGGTCAAGTACACGCCCTGGCTGTCGGCGACAGTAATTTGACGAGCTGCAATGACATCCGGAAAATGTCCCGACAGTGCCTTCACGCGAACACGACCGCTGCTCAACGCCGCGACCTCCCGTGAAAGAAGGGAGCGGCCCATGCCGGTATTCAGCATCACCAGCAATGCCACCACGACAACAAGCACGAAGACAAATGCTCCGAGAATGGAAACCAGGAACAATTTCAGTACGGAGCGCATCAAAACGCCTGCCCAAGGCCAATATAAATAGCAAATGAGGCGCCGCCGGGCGGCCGGTTGACGGGCACGCCGACGTCAAGACGGATTGGTCCAATGCTGGTATAATAAAGAAAGCCTAGACCTGTCCCGACACGCAGTTTTCCGGCAAAGATAGCGCCACTAGCCGAAACTTGGCCGGCATCAAGGAAAGGCGCAATACCTAAGTGCTTACCAAGCCTTTGCCGAAATTCGATCTCAAAAGCATCGATCGAAGTGCCGCCTTCGGGAATGCCATTGCTAAACTGCGGTCCAACGGTTTGATAAGTAAACCCACGCACCGTTCCCGTACCTCCGGCGTAGAATCGTTGGTCGGGCGGCACACCGAACTGGGACGCTCCAAAAATACGCCCTAACACTGCCCGCAAGGCGAGTACTCCGCGGCCAGGGGCTTCCATATTTATATAGGTGTCGCCGATCAATTCAGTAGTAACGAACAAATCGGCCTTTTGTCCCCACTTGATAGAAGGTACAATACGCAGCGTAAGATGGATACCATGGGTCGGGTTCAAAAGTGAATTGGTAGTGTCATAATCAAGGTTAATTGGTGCTTGGTTGATAACGTAGCGCCGATCTATGTTTTCCTGTTCCACGCGTTCCGAAGTGAAAGACAGCCCGAAATTTGCCGTCAGATTACTAGCCAAAGGCCGCGATAGGCCGACATCGGCGAGAACACCAGTGCGGTTGTAGGCTGGAAGATATTCCCTCAGCGCTTGAAGTTGCTCGATAAAACTCTGTCCACGCTCCCAAAAATCGGGAATCTGGTATGTCGTCGTTACGTCGTACCCGGGCGCGAGCTTGATTTTTTTTCCGCCCGCCGAACCAAGCTGGTTCGCACCGAGGCTCAACGTCAGTCGTTGGCCCTCGCCGAAAACGTTTCTGTCCATCCATGACACATTCGATGATACGCCCAAATCACTTGAATAGGCAGCGGATACGGTAACCTGGTGTAATTTGCGTTCGCGGACCACAAACGTAACTGGCAACTGCCCTTTCGGCGTAGGGAATTTAGCAGTTTTTAAAGAAACCGAAGAAAACAGACCAAGGGCAAGCAGATCAGACCGAGCACGGTCGAGTCCAGCGGCGCTGTACAGCTGGCCGGGACGTAAGCCAATCTGTTGGTACAAAAAGGCCACCTTCGCATACTGCAACCCATTAAATTTGATGGCGCCGATGTTGACGCGTGGCCCAAGAACCACTGAATAACGTAACGACAGTGTATGGTTGGCGGGATCCGCGTACCCGACTGGCTCAGCAACCTTGGCGAAAGCAAAACCTCGGTTACGCAACGCGTCCTGCAAATTTATTGCAGCATCCAAGATTGGCGTCGCTTTCGCAGGCTCACCGGTTGTAATGCCAAGGGCCCGGTTAGCGATAGCGCCGCGAAGCCCGGCTACGCCGATCTCGCCTATATGATAAAGGGGGCCGCGGTCGACCGTTACGACAACCGGTACTGGCGGTGCGGCCGGTGCCCTCTCGAGCGTTTGCGGCAAACTCGCATTGTCGAGGGAAAAGCCATCTATCGTAATAGTAACCGTGCCTGAATCATAACCTTCACTTTCCAGAACGGTTACAAAGTTTCGTCGGTCCGCCTCGGCACGGCCGATGAGGGCGAACGGGCCCACCGGGCTTTTGTCCCGGAGTTGTTCAAGTGTAGAACTTTGTCGGAGCAACAAGTCAAGTTTGGGATCCCCTGATGGTTTAAATATGACGTTATAGGGCTGCGGATCCGCTGCACGACCCACTTGGTTTGAGCCCGCGAGCAAAGCCAAGCCCACGAGGAGCAACTCAAGGAAACGCACTTGTCGTGGACTCAAGGTCACGGCTGCGGCCCACCCTCTAATATCAGATAAACATCCGGTCAGACCTGACCAACCGGCTCTACGCGCCTTAATTCCTCAGGCGATATTCTGGCGCTGCAGCGCGTGGGACTGTAAACCCCAAAGCGGCCAAGCTGGCGCGCAGGTGTGGGGGCAGGTCGGCTTCGACGATTAGAACGCCGCCGCGTGGATGCGGCAATTCCAGGCGCCTCGCGTGTAAATGCAACTGCCTCGCAAACCCTTCCGCATGTGCCAGCGCGCCCGCGTACGGTGAATCTCCTAGGATCGGCGTGCCCATGGCAGCACAATGTGCACGCAACTGATGAGTCCGGCCAGTTAGGGGCTCCAGTTCCAGCCACGCGAATTTTCGACCGGCGTGGTCAAGTGTCCGGTAGTTCGTAATTGCGTGTGCAGCGTCTTGATGGCCCTTCGGCACGGGCTTGGTGCGTGCGCCGGACGATCCGCCAATACGGACAAGATCGAGATCAATCTGTCCCTCTAGCGGCACCGGAAGCCCAACAACAAGCGCCCAATAAATCTTGAGGGTGTCACGCCCGCGAAATGCCTTTGCCAACGCGGCTGCAGCGAACGCGCTACGAGCCAAAACAAGAGCTCCTGAGGTGCCACGGTCGAGCCGATGCACAAGGCGCGGCCGCTCCCTAGCTTCAAATTTTAAAGCATCAAGCATTCCATCCAAATGCAACGCGATGCCCTTACCACCTTGGGTCGCGAGCCCAGCGGGCTTGTCTAGGACAATCACGTCGTCGTCCTGGTAAAGAATCCGTGCGACAAGATCACGCATCGCGCCCGCTTCGGGCATTGTCTTGTGCCGCGGCTTTGCATCGATCTCGTGTATCGGTGGTATCCGGACCGATTGCCCCGCAAGAACCCGCGTCGACGAAATGACACGCCGACCGTCAATCCGGACTTGGCCGGTACGGCAGAGTCTTTCGATAATTCCCTGTGTCAGGCCAGGCCGATGCCGGCGCAAGAGGCGGTCAAGGCGCAACCCCTCCTCGTCAGCTGACACGTCATGCATTTGGACGTTCACGACCGCGCACTCCGCAATTTTTGCCAATGTTCAAGTCGGCGGCACAGTTCGGCTTCAAATCCTGTAGCTTTTGGTTCATAAAACGCAGCGCGCGGCATGGCATCAGGAAAATAATTCTGCCCCGAAAACGAATCCGCATGATCGTGATCGTACTCGTATCCAGCACCGTAACCGAGTTTTTTCATCAACTGTGTGGGCGCATTAAGGATCTGTAACGGCGGCCCCAAACTGCCGAAATCCCGAGCGGCCAACCTCGCCGCGTCGAACGCTCGGTACGCAGCGTTCGATTTCGGCGCAGTCGCGAGATAGATCACTGCTTGCGCGATAGCTAGGTCACCCTCAGGACTCCCAAGCCGTTCATATGCTTGCCATGAAGCAAGTGCGATGGACAGAGCTTGGGGGTCTGCAAGACCGATATCCTCAACCGCGAACCGCGTCAGTCGGCGGACAATATAACGAACGTCTTCACCGCCAGCGAACATCCGTGCCAGCCAGTATAGCGCAGCGTCAACGTCCGATCCGCGCATCGATTTGTGTAGTGCTGATATAAGGTTGTAGTGCTCCTCGCGGTTCCGGTCGTAGAGTGCGGAACGCCGCGCGACGAGTCTCGCTAAATCATCCGGGCACAATTCCGCGGCCGAGGCAAGGGCGAAAACCTGCTCGGCCATATTGAGCAAAGCGCGACCATCACCATCTGCCATGGCACGCATTGCCGCACGTGCCGTTAGCGTCAGCGCCAGCGCCTTTCCCACAACTGCTTCCGCATGTTGGAGCAGGTGTTCGAGAGCTGCATCGTCAAGCCGCCGCAACAGTAGAACCTGGCAACGCGACAATAATGCACCATTAAGCTCAAATGACGGGTTTTCCGTCGTGGCGCCGATCAGCACGATCGTGCCATTCTCGATGACGGGCAAAAACCCGTCTTGCTGAGCCCGATTAAAGCGGTGGATTTCATCGATAAACAACAAGGTGCGCACACCGGCCCGATGCCGCCGGGCAGCTTCCTCAAAAACACGCTTAAGATCGGCAACGCCCGAGAACACCGCCGAAATCTGGGTAAAGACAAATCCTATTCTTTTTGCGATAAGGCGAGCAATCGTCGTCTTCCCTACTCCCGGTGGCCCCCAAAGAATGAGGGAAGCAAGGCTCTTGTGATCGAGCATATGTGTGATCGTGCCATCTGGGCCTAGCAAATGTTCCTGACCGACTACGGAGGCAAGGCTGTCCGGTCGCAACCGTTCCGCCAACGGAGCCGCACGTTCATCTCCTGCTCCATGCTTGTCCTCCTCTGGAGCACCTTGCCGGAAGAGATCGTCAGACGTGAAAATCGAACTCATCAAGCCTTACATATCACAAAGCACGACCGCCCCAAACTGCCAGTCAGCACCCCGACCGCGTTTAGCAAACCTCGTCTGCCTGCGGGAACATGGACCTAAGAGACACCTCCTTTGCCATGCAAATCCCACGTTCAGTAACGAGACCGGAAACCAATCTCGCAGGTGTGACATCGAAAGCAGGGTTGATCGCGGCACTTTCCGGGGGTGTGAGTCGAACGGTAGCGATACCGCCGTCCTTAGCCTGACCAGTGATCGTACTGACTTCGCCCGGGTCACGTTCTTCAATCGGGACCTCGACAATGCCATCAGCAATGCGCCAATCGATCGTCGAAGAGGGCAGCGCCACGTAGAACGGCACGCCATTATCACGCGCCGCCAATGCTTTAAGGTAGGTACCGATCTTGTTTGCCACATCCCCAGTCCTCGTCACTCGATCTGCTCCAACGATCACAAGATCAATCAGACCGCGCTGCATTAGGTGCCCACCTGCATTATCGACAATGACCGTGTGGGCAACACCATGTTTACCAAGTTCCCATGCTGTCAGCGCCGCGCCCTGATTGCGCGGCCGCGTTTCGTCGACGAACACGTGAACGTCAATGCCTTGATCATGAGCCATATATATGGGTGCCAGCGCAGTGCCCCAGTCAACAGTCGCGATCCAGCCCGCGTTGCAATGCGTGAGAACATTCACGCGTCCCTGCATTTTGGCTCGCCCAAGAATTAACGGCAAACCATGTGTACCGATTGCGCGGTTGGCAGCAACATCTTCTTCGCAAATCGCAGCTGCCTCCGCGTAGGCAACGTCCATGCGCTCGTCTGGCGGATGGTCACGTAAAATACGTAACATTCGTTCCAGAGCCCAGCGGAGATTAATTGCGGTTGGCCGTGTTGCGCCTAGCTGGTGGATAGTAGCGTCGAGAGCTTCATCCGATGAATCCGCCCGCATCGCCAGCGCGACCCCGTATGCTGCCGTCGCACCGATCAACGGCGCTCCACGCACATACATCGACCGTATAGCAAAGGCCACTTCATCGACCGTGGTCAAACGCGGTACCTCAATCGACCAAGGTAATCGAGTTTGGTCAATAATGCGGACTGTCCAACCGTCGGATTCATCGATCCATATGGAGCGAAATCTTTTACCATCTATCTTCATGAGTACCCTTACTACCGTCCGATGAAGTCAAACAATGTTCTGTGGGCGTCACCTTAAGGCCGTCGATACAGGGCCGTGATCAATGTAAATAATCGTCTGGCCGTTTCGAAATCTAGAACAATCTTGCCAGAAAGCCGAGCCATAACCAGTTGAGCACCCTCGTTGTGCAGTGCCCGACGTCCCATGTCGATCGCTTGGATGCGAGCTTCACGCCCTTCGGCGACCGCAGCAGAATAGGAGTCGAGTAGCATCTGGTAGTCACGGACCACCGTCCGGAACGGCCCGAGAGCCATCCCGATCGTTTGCAGAGCCTCATCCTTTTCGCTGCGGATATCAAATACCAAACGCCCGTCCTGGACGGAAATATGCAGTACTATGAGGCGATCGGGATCAGAGGCAAGCGCGAACTGGCTTTCGGCCTCCAGGTCGGTCATAGCCTGATTCCGGTCCGCTTCTTGCGTCGGCGACAATGCGCTGTGTCTGTCGTCATCAAGAACAATTTTGACGAGGCGTCCCGCGATTTGAGCCACGTTTGTTGATCCTCCGTTTAGGTCTGCACCCACCGTGTCAAATTTCAAACTGGACGTAAGCGTTACCTTCTTTTGGTAGCAGAACAGCGTACTCAAAAAAAATCATTATGACCACGAACAGGAACCAGCAGGCGGCGCAATCGAGGTCGCCGCACCGATCCTCAAGACCGCTGTCACTACCATCAAGTAAAATGTGCTGGAGCAAGAAGAATCAGGCGCCACATCTTAATGTCGCAGACGCCAAGCAATGTATCGCACATGATGCAATCCCCCTTACCAGAGTATCCTGCAAACGCAGACTCTTGCTCCAGAAACGACAACGCATGGCCACTCCAAGAACCAACGACGTGCACCAGCGTGGCACTTGACTCGCCGTTCGGTCATAGAGTGTAGCCGTGATCGCGTACGATGACATGCCGTCCGGCATAATTTCTCCTTGTCGCGGTCAACGAACAGTAATCCATTCCAAGGCGAAGGTGAAATGGTAGAAATCGAATTTTCAAAATGCACTCTTGAATCTCACGGCTTTCTATATTCTCCATATTTGTTCTACTGTTTTTGATATTTTCTTAAATTTCCGACCAGACGTCGTACCCGGATCTCTTCCGGCTCTCTCCCATCACGACCGTCCAACACGAACGAAAATATTTGTTTGAATGCAATTTTCGATGATAGTTTTTGTTGACATATCGATGTCAGGCGTTGAATAGCGATTCGTGCGTCCGTCTGTTTCATCGATTCGCTGAGTAGCTGAAGTAGTCGTCAAGTCCATCTGATCGATCAAGCGATCGAGTGACTGGCGAGCACGTGACAGGAAAGGGCGGCCCATGGCCGTATATGTTGCAAGGTGATGCAGCCTCAAACTGGTCTATGCATTTTCGATACGAAAGACTGGACGCTTATGCTGTGTCATCCGTCATCGCCCAAAAACATGGAACCGATTTTTCTTTCCAACGCTTTCGCACTGCATCGTTTGAGAGGACTCGATCGCGAAGCCACCCCTGCCACAATCGCTCGTAACAATACTTATCGAATGGTCGACCGTGACTACCAAGACGATGCTCGTCGATGGCACTACGGACAGCGGGTCATGGACGTACGATAATGCTATACCTCAAACAAAGGAGCACTCAAGTGACTACTGAAACCGATATCCGCGCGCAGCCGCTAGCGATGCGAGCGCCAAGTAAGAAAGCACCAGCCAAGAAGGCAGCTGCAAAACCTGCCGCCGCCAAAAAACCAGCCATGAAAAAGGCAGCCACCAAACCAGCGGCAGTCAGGAAGCCCGCAACAAAGGCAAGCGTGAAGAAATCCTCCACTACAAAGACCAAGGTGACAGCAAAGGCCGCAGCAAAACCTGTGGCAAAAAAAGCGGCACCTAAGGCGAGCCTGAAACCGAAAACGATGGCGAAGCCTAAGGCAGCCGTTAAAGCACCGGCGAAGAAATCAACTGTAAAAGCTATCTCAAAGCCAGCTGCAAAAAAAGCAGCTACGAAACCTGTAGCGAAAAAAGCAGCTACGAAACCTGCAGCGAAAAAAGCCGTCTCTAAACCTGCAGCAAAAAAAGCTGCTACGAAGCCTGCAGCGAAAAAGCCCCCGATTAAAGCCGCCATAAAAAAGGCCGCCTCCCGCCGCGCTGCCAAGATGGACACTTCGGCATCTCCATTGATGTCTACTGAGACATAACCTAGTCAGCCGTTCACAAGCGATAACCCGGCGGCACTTCAACGTGCCGCCGGTATTGTTTTTTGATCCTTAAGTCCAACCAATCGGGCATTGCGGCGTGAGCTATTCATATGAACCACACACAACCAATGATCACGGCGCGGCCTGATCGATCAGCATGCGCCCCCTCCGGTTGAATGTAAAACGGCCCTCCACACATCGTTACCCTAGTACGCCGCGCATTTGAACCAGCTCACCAAAGGTGCCTTCGCTGAAAATCATGCCAAAGATTCCGTGGAAAAGGCCGTGCCAATTTTGGCAGCGCCACATACACGCCGATCTCCCCAGAAGAAACATTCACTTGAAGAACGCAATGCGAAGATAGCTTCTTCATTGCGCCGTTGACAGACAATGGAAGTTGATTTTGGTGACGGCGCGTAACAGCCCACAACCAACGGCAACAAGCTCCAGTACATGTGCCGGTCATCACTCCCCTCGATGTCATCATCAGCGTTGTTCGGGCATGACGTTGCTGGCAGGTGGCCATGCTCGCGATGTTTCGATCCGCTCATCAACCAAAAGCGTCCAGCATCCTGCCGGCGAAGGCTTTCACCCAAGTTCAGATCCATTGCCATGAACGTTATCAAGTTCTCGGCATCAAATGCCTCGCTGAAGACTTCGCAGGGCCTGACACGATCCCGCCATTTTGGTCAGTGCAAGGTAACTCGCCGCATAGGGCACCCCCTCAGTGTCAGCCCCTTGGTATGCTGGCTCATACCGAATCCGTTGTGTGGGCCACGCCCGCAGTACCCGAAACCTAGACGTCGCCGGGTAGCCATCTGACGCCAATCAGGCGATTCCCCTGTAAATAAAAGCAACTACCAAACCAGAGCCAAATCGAAACTTTTCATGCTTTCTTTAAAAAATATCTATCTTCCGTGTTGCGATCAGCGCGCAACTGCGAATCTCGCGATGAATTGACGACCAAGATCACCCTTTTTGACATGTTGATGGAGGAATCGTTAAGTGCGTAAGACGGCCTCGCATTACGAAATTGCCAAAATCAAGACGCACAGCCCGCGCAACGCCGTCAGTGTAATATCGCATCTGTGAACGAAAATCCGGTTTGTTGTCTTCGCGCACGCGCGGGAAAAAGCTGATGTCAACAAGGACTGATGGAAGCCCGGAAAGGGCTGGAAATGTTGAATGCTTCATTCCATTCAACCCAAGCACTGCAATAAAGCTGTCTTCCGCACCATTTGTCGATGTGCCGTCGAATAGCGGTGTTGTCATGAATTTTCTGCCGCTTTCCGCAGCCTGAAGCAGCATCACAGTCTGTGCCATTGGGAACAGCGTGTGAGCCGGCAATTTTACAAAATGGCGCTTAGGTTCGCTGTACGTGACCATGCCGCCGTCATGATCAAGTTCTGCTGTCCCCTGAGACTCGACTTTTGTTTTGCCGTCCTGGGTATTTCGAAGGAGGAAGCTGAAATGACGACCATCATGACTTTCCCATGTGTCATAATCGCTGACAGTGCGTACCAAGGCACCGTCCTCCTTCCGAATTAACAACGTCAGCCGCTGAGTTACGGCGTAAGCGTGGCACGTATCGGTCACGTCGAATTGCAGGCGCCCAGTTGCACCCGTAACGGCATGGCCGCGTACTTTTAGTAGGCTAAGGTCGTACGTTGCCAATTGGGAGGTGAGCGCTATCGGAGGGGCCGCTCCCGCGGAGCCGACCGCCAGAACGAAGATGGGCAATAGCGGAATTAACTTCTTCATGTTCTGCCCCTTCGACGCGAACCATGTTGCCGCCGTTGGTCTTGCGCCCCAATGCCTGAACCTAGCCCTGGCGGCACCGGCAATCCAAGGTCCAGCGCCTCCAATCGCTTAATCTCGTCGCGCAACCGCGCCGCTTCTTCAAACTCTAGCTCTGCTGCCGCATTCTGCATCCGTTTCTCCAGCTTTATAATCGCCGTCTTCAGATCCGTTCCTATGAGCTCGCTTGTTTCTCTGCCCGGGGTCGCTTCTATCGTAATATAGTCTTGCTCATATACTGAATGTAGAATGTCTTTGATATTTGCCCTAACGCTTTGCGGCGTAACTCCATGCGCAACATTCCATGCTCTCTGCTTGATACGTCGCCGTTCGGTTTCGCCTACAGCGTGCGCCAAACTACGTGTCATCATGTCCGCATAAAGTATGACACGTCCCTCAACGTTCCGCGCTGCACGGCCGATTGTTTGTACAAGAGATGTCGCAGAGCGGAGGAAACCTTCCTTATCCGCATCCAAGATCGCCACGAGCATGCATTCTGGAATATCCAATCCTTCCCGCAGGAGGTTGATCCCAATAAGGATGTCGTATACGCCGAGGCGAAGGTCACGGATAATTTCTATGCGCTCCAAGGTATCAATATCCGAGTGGAGGTAGCGGACCTTTAACCCCTGCTCGGTTAAATACTCGGTCAGGTCTTCTGCCATTCGCTTCGTCAATGTTGTCACGAGGACGCGCCCCCCCGCCAAAGCCACACGACGACATTCCGCGAGCAAGTCGTCGACCTGGTGTTCTACAGGTCTAACTTCAACGTCTGGGTCAACTAATCCGGTCGGCCGAATCACCTGTTCGACGAAAGAACCACTTGTCTGTTTCAGCTCCCATGGTCCTGGTGTCGCAGACACAAAGATCGTCTGCGGGCGAAAACTCTCCCATTCTTCAAACTTCAAAGGCCTATTATCAATGCACGACGGTAAACGAAATCCGTGCTCCGCGAGTATCGATTTACGGGCAAAATCTCCTTTGAACATACCATTAATCTGGGGCACCGTAACGTGGCTTTCGTCAACGATCAGCAGCGCATTCTCTGGAAGATATTCAAACAGGGTTGGCGGTGGCTGCCCTGGGTCACGCCCAGACAAATAGCGCGAGTAATTCTCAATCCCCTTACACGCACCAGTCGTTTCCATCATTTCGATATCAAACGAAGTACGCTGCTGCAGCCGCTCCGATTCGAGAAGTTTTCCTTCAGCCGCAAGCTCGGCAAGCCGTGTCTTCAGTTCGCTCTTAATCCGAGTGATCGCCTGGTTCATTGTTGGACGAGGCGTGACATAATGGCTATTGGCGTATACCGCAATTCGCTTGAGATCGTTGGTCTGCTCACCCGTTAGCGGATCAAACTCCGTGACACCCTCGATTTCGTCGCCAAACAATGTCACACGCCAAGCGCGGTCCTCGTACTGGCTGGGGAAGATATCGATGGTCTCACCACGTAGTCGGAACGTGCCGCGTTGGAAGGCAATATCATTGCGGCGATATTGGAGTTCTACCAGTGCTTTAGCCAGCCGATCGCGGTCAATTCGCTCTCCAACCGCGACGCGGACAACCATCTGGCTGTATGTCTCGACCGAGCCAATACCATAAATACACGACACCGATGCAACAATGATGACATCGCCACGCTCCAGAAGCGCTTGCGTTGCCGAGTGTCGCATCCTATCAATCTGGTCGTTAATTTGAGCGTCTTTTTCGATGTATGTGTCGGTACGCGGAATATAGGCTTCCGGCTGATAATAATCATAATAGCTGACGAAGTATTCAACCGCGTTGTCCGGGAAAAATGACTTCATCTCCGTATACAGCTGGGCCGCAAGGGTCTTATTTGGCGCAAGAACCAACGTTGGCCGCTGCGCCTGCTCAATGACTTTTGCTATTGTGAACGTCTTGCCCGACCCGGTGACACCGAGCAGCACTTGGTTGCGCTCGCCGGTTTTCACGCCGCGTGCGAGCTCCCCGATCGCCTGAGGCTGGTCGCCTGCCGGCTCGTAGGCTGAAGCCACACGCAGGGCGTTCCGCATTGGTCGCGCCTTTTGCTTTTTCGGTATGAACAGCATTGGCTCGGAACCGTATAGAGACTGTGACATGATCTGCCTTCAACTCCGCATTTGAAACATTATGCACATCACATTACTTTTTCCCCTGCGATCCATGAGGCACTCCACCTTATTCATTGTCTCGTGAGACCAGCTATGGCATTCTTCTGCCGTTTTCCGGTCCATTGGTGGAATTAACTCCCGGAAACCGCGCGTTCTGGTGATTTTTGATGCACAAGCTTCCATCAGCACATAAGGCTGCCTTCCCAGACATCATGTCGATTCGACGCTTCCGGCGGCGACGGATGTTGTTTGGTCAATACGGTTATGGCTTCCCACAGAAGCTCCGTAAATTTCCGGCCGCGAGCGCTTCCATGTGATGAAAATGTGCCTCTCGCATGATATCCAAAAACGGGAATGACACCCTTTCGGGCGCCCAACGGTTTGAAAAAACAAAATCGGCAACATCGCCTCCGTGCCCGCTCTGCCAGCAGCCGACAGTTTCTTTCCTGGTGCCTTACTGTCTCCGCTGGCGATCTAAAAATTTCGGTTTGCCTGTGTTCGCCCCGAACCTTTTCATCTCCATCAACCGGAGGCCCCACGGGCCGGCGCAGATCAACGCCATCATAGCAAAACCCGAAATCAACCCTATCAATCGCAAGCCGCTCCCATTCAGCCCGACCCACGAGGGAACCTTAGTCCGGCGCACGCGCTGAACTATCGGGCACTGCGAATGACATCTCTGTTTGAGTTCGTTCATCGGACGATGCGTTAGATTCGTCTCGTCGAATACACGCCATGCTAGTTGGAAGGCCACGTACGATCTGGTCAGCGTGGCTGAGCGCCGCGTCAAGCGAAGCCATAGTCGCCGAAAGATCCTCGGATTCATCGCGGAGCCATGCACGGACCGTCCAGGCCCAGATCATGGCAAGGCCTTTACACCGCAGCTGACCAGCCAGACCCTGTCCCGATACCCCAGCCCCTTCAAGGGCCCAACCCATCGAAATCAACGTTTGTCGTGTCAAATAAAGTGATAGCGCCGGGTCAAGCAGGGCAGACCGCATCAGTGCCTTAACGCCGGCTCGGTGGAGTTGTAGAAAATCAACACGCCGCATCAGGATTTCGAACAGGCGGTCCTTTACACTACCTTCGGCCAAGTCGCTCTCAAGGCCTGCAGCATCGGCTAGAGACCAAAATCGGGCAACTACATCCATTGTGCTGGAGAACCGCAAACGCGCTCGCGAAAGATCGATCCCGGCGCGCCTAGCAGCGGCTGCAACCGAAACACGTTGCCAACCCTGTTCCCCCGCGAGGGCGAATGCCGCTCGGACCAACTCACGATCGACCGTACGGATGTTCATTAGCTTGATTTAGGAAGCTTTCGACAGTTTGCCAACTGATCTCCGTCGTTTTGCCCAGCCGTTCAAACCATGATGCTGGTCGCAATCGCAGTTTTGTCGCCGACACGGGTCAACATCGAGAGCAATCTGCAAAACGGGACCTTTTCCGCTTCATGGGCCAATCCATTGGCGCAATACACCGTCTCTTCAATACGCAATCGTTCAGTCGCTGGCGCAGAGCCTCCTCATCGTGACCGAGAGATTCAACCTGCCCGCGTAGTGTGAGTCAATCTTTTTCTCCCCTGCAGCGGCAAAAGCCATCTTCGCTCCCTAACCCATTGCCTCTGGAACCGCCCGCCCCCAACGCAAAGGCCACAACCCGCTGCCGCAGGCCGCACTCGCCGTTCAACGATCATGCAGAAAACACGTCTCGGTGATACTGTCATTTTCCTTTATATGATGCAGGGTTCTCGGCATGCCAGCTCCGGCCAAGAACAGCCATTTACCCCACATGAATGTTCTTGGTACCATACTCACCCGCATGATCAATCCGAATCATCCGAGTAATCCCTTCGAGCAGCTCCGGTCTCCGGAAAAGTGTCCCGCGTCTATCTGGCCGCCTGTCATTACCTTCTTCCACGTGTTTGTATGAGGTAAACGCTGATGATGGCGCCGGTAGCCAGCGCATAAAGCAGATCCAGGGTAGCAAACGAAACCGGCAACCCATGGACTGGGAAAACTGGCCGATCGCACGACGCGGATGGTCGCAGCGGAAGAGCGCCAAACTGTGCCGGCGCAATATTGCATTCCGGTAGTGGACTTTGCCACCAGTGCCGTTCCGCCCCGACGTGTACCAACGCGATACCGGCATCTGTGAACATCGTAACGGACGCTAACCACAAAGACGCCCGCGCGATCCGCCGGGGTAGCACCATCCCGAGGACACCAAGAACAATCATAATCCGGTAAGGCCAACGCTCAATGTAGCACAGCGGACATGGAACCAAATGCTCAACGAACTCACCGTAATACGCAGCGCCGAGAGCACCGAAACCAGCAAGAATAACTGCCACAGAGGCTGAGTAATGGGAAATACGAACCATACCTTCCGTATGCGGCGCAAACGTCTATCGTGCAATCTAATGCGAGATGTGTCCGCATTGCTTCAGATCAATTTTTTTCATTCGGGCGCCGCTAGGCGCCGTCGGGTCGCTGAAATCGCCGTTCCGCGCCGAGATCTCACAAATTCAATGGCGTCGAATTGCATGCAGCAATTCGCTATGCCTGTCGCAACGGTGAGAGTTAAGCGGCCGGAATGCCACGGCTTCCTCACACAGATTTGTAACGATATCTCGTGCCATCACTAAGTCCAGCCCGACGTCACGTCATGGCGTTGCGGCGCGGGCATTTAATAGTAATGTTTTGACCATTGAAATCATTACCGCTCGCCGTCGTCGGTCGCCAACGAGAACGCTGACGGACGGACGCCAACAAGGCAGATAATCATCCACAGTGGCAACCTAAATGCGGGAGGCCAGGGAAGCCATCAAGAAATTTTGATCACAAAACTTTTCATGTTCAAAAACATAATTCTCGGCTTGGAGAAGCGGCTCCTTCGCACAAGCAGTTAGGCCTACCGCGCGCGAGGAACCTCTGCCGCATGCCTGACCTTGATGTGATCCGTCATTGCCGGCGTAGAGCGTAACCAGGCGCCACCTCCGCACTGATTTCACCCAATACGCACCGACACGAGCGCCTATTCGTCGGTTGTACATGAGCGTGAGGTTAATCCATCTGGTTAGGAACAGCATCAGGCAATGCCCCTTCCTCTGCCCGGACAAACCGGGACTGCAACCACCTCGGTCCCCTTCAACAGCGCGCCGTCGATGGTCCTTTTTCGTTTCTCACCTAGATATTGCCTCTCATTTGTCTATAATCGCCGCCACCATGATCGCAAAAACTAGGATTGACCACTACCCATGCCCTTCGGCGCAGGCAAAGGAATTTATCTACTTGGTTCATAAGAACCGATACGACTGCGTCCAGCGTAGCTTGAACCATGGAATCCATTTTTGCAGTGCGTTACCCCATCGGACCAACAATTTTGAGAGAAAGACGCCACTAAAAGACGAAACAATCGTTTTACTCGTCATCAAAAAGGACAATTAATTTTGGCAAACGGCACAAACATAACCGTTGGCCTTCATGCACTCCTGCTAGGGTTTCCAGCACTTTTCTCGATCGTCAACCCGCTTGCAGGGGCCATTATTTTTAACGAGGTTACTGCTGGGCACCCCCATCAGATGCGCCTTGCTCTGGCCCGCCGGGTTGCTTTCAACAGCACCATCGTAATGATCGTGTCTCTGTGGGGAGGGTCTTATATTTTAAACTTCTTTGGGATCAGCCTGAACGCGCTCCGCCTTGCTGGCGGCTTTGTCGTCGCAGCTCGAGCCTATCAGATGCTTATTACGCCCGAGACGCTTGAGGAGCGAAAACAAATACAAGCCGAGACTGCCTTTGACAGTCCCGGAGACCTTTCAGCTATCGCCTTTTTCCCGCTAACACTCCCGTTCACCACGGGCCCGGGTACTATCGCTGTCGCAATCACCCTTGGCACAGAACGCCCTCTCGATCACGGTGCGCTCGCCATCTTTTTTTCCGGACTATCAGTCGCGGCAATTGGTGTGGCCGGAACGATATGGATTACGTACGCCCTGTCTGATCGGATCGGTGCAGTCCTCGGACTCAGTGGCCGGCGCGTGGTTGCACGGATCGCGGCCTTTCTGCTTCTTGGAATTGGCGTGCAGATTATGTTATCCGGTGCCATCCCCGTTCTGCATCAGGCGTTGCGATGATCCGAAAATTCGCCATAGATTATTTCAGACCTCGACCCACGTAAGGTTCTTTGGCAAGAAAGAAAAATTTCGGCTATATTTAGCTACAGGCATAACGAATTTTTATACATTTAGTTGAAAAGACAGTGCTCCTCCTTAGGGGAAGACTCCATACGTCGGTGCCCACGGCTCACTCGAACGCATGGAATTTTCCTGATCATCGTTGCGACCCACTCGCAAAATGATGGCATTTCGATCCTGTTAAAGGCATCTTTTCTGCCTAACTCCACACATCATCCGCCGCGACGGTTACGGGATATCAGACAAAAAGTAACAAAACCTAGAAATTCAACATAATTCGAGAAAAAAGAGACTACCCCGTTAGGGAGGGTTTCGTAAAACAGTTAGCGATCTTCTGGAGGTGTCAGGCACGATCTGAATTTCTTTGTCCCGGCCGTTGATAGGGTTTCCGACCACCGGAAACCAACTAGGTCTACGCATATGAACACTAGCTATAAAAAGCCAATAAACACTAGAGTACCGCACAATATTAACTGTCGGATGATTATATTGTCACAGTGGAGCCTCACGTTTGCTCTGAAAAAAATGTGTCCAACAGACCTTTCCAAAAAAGTCTTCAAAACTATGCGCGTCCCACGAGCCCCGGGTCAAAATCAAAAAAGAATTCTTAGTAGCCAGGCCGTATAACACCCGTCTTCCCACGTTAGTGCAGACGGATACTTCAGTTGGCGGTGCTGTTTAGAGCTGTTATTCTGCCTCAGAAATGGCTGCCAGCATAGCTCGCACGCCTGCAGCTGGCCCGTCCACATGCTCCCAGACTGCTCCAATCACCGCCAAAAAATTGGCACCCGCCCGCACCAAAGAACCGCTGTTCTGCGGAGTGATCCCGCCGATCGCGACACAGGGCACTTCCATCATCTCGCTCCACCAAGACAGGATTTGTACATCAGCTCTGGTTTTTGCCTTCTTTGTATTCGTCGGAAAGAATGCACCAAAAGCGACATAATCGGCTCCACTCTCAGCTGCCTCGATCGCCAAATGACGTGAATCATGACAGGTAATGCCAAAGCTAAGGCTACCAAGCATCTGCCGCGTGACCGCCACTCCTCCAGGCTGCAAATCTTCCTGGCCAAGATGTACCCCATCGCACCCCATTTCGCGCGCCAAATCGGCCCGATCGTTCACAAAAAAGGCCACATCCCGCGCCTGCACGACCGGCCGAAGCCGGCCGATAACCCGCCGCAAATGATCGTCGGTTACATTCTTCATGCGCAATTGGACACACGCAACAGGCCCCGCATCAAGTGCAGCTGCCAAGTCCTCGGAAAACCTTTCCAAACTGAAAGCTGGTGGCGTGATCAGATAAAGTTCGGTCAAGGCTTTCCCTGATAAATAGCTACAATCTGCGCCAGCAGGGCCAGAGCTTCTTCGCGCGGTCGCGTAAATGCGTTACGGCCGACAATGGATCCGGACGCACCGCCGGCGCGCAAGCCGCGGACGACTTCCAGCAGATTGGCCGAATCGGTTGCCTCACCGCCCGAAAATACCACCAATCGCCGCCCATTAAAGCATGACTGCACCACATGCTCGACCCGCTTCGCAAGGGTGGATATGTCTATCTTCTCGTAGGCTTTGCGTGCCGACTCCAGCCCGATCTGCTGGCTTGGCGGCTTTACCTTAATGATGTGAGCTCCGAGAAGGGCAGCCATGTGTGCCGCGTAGGCGCAAATATCGATCGCTGTCTCCGCCGCCTTGTCAAGTAACGGGCCGCGCGGGTAGGACCACAGCACGACCGCAAGGCCGGCTGCCTTCGCCTCCTCTGCGAGTTCCCGAAACTCTTCCATCATTTGAAATTGGTATTCAGAACCCGGGTAAATGGTGAACCCGATTGCTGCGCAGCCCAAACGCAACGCGTCCGATACCGTTCCTGTGACAGCTTGGTCCTTTTCGGTAGCGAGGCTATTCGACGAGTTCAATTTTAGAATCGTCGGGATTGCAGCGGGATAACTTCCAGCGGCCGCTTCAATCATACCAAGCGGAGCCGCATATGCGGACAATCCGGCATCGAGTGCAAGTTGAAAATGGTAATGTGGATCATAAGCCGCGGGATTACTCGCAAAGCTCCGTGCGGGGCCGTGCTCAAAGCCCTGATCAACTGGCAAAATTACCACCCGGCCAGACCCGCCGAGCTTGCCCTGCATCAATATCCGGGCAAGGTTCCCCTTAGTTCCTGGATTGTCACTCTCGTACCACTCCAGGATCTTCTTGACCCGTTGCGTTACGCGCATGGCGATCTCCTTCTGCTATCATCATTCCTTCTGAGCTAGCCGAGATTCCCGCGCACGTCACCCCGGAGCCAGTCTCGGAGACGACTTTTTGCGCTCGGCAATGAAAGATCGAGCGCAGGCGGCGGCCGATTGAACATAAGCGCCCCATATTGGACCGCGACCGCAGTCACACGCTCGGTAGCCACAGGCTCTGCGGCGAGCACGATCCCAGGCAGTCCGAGATACAGCGCTTCGAGAGCCCGCCCTGGGGCGTCGGCACAATCTAGCAGCGAGAATCCCCTGAAATTCGCCTGATCTAACAGGGCCACCCACCAAGGCGCCCCGCAATAAAGTGCAAAACCCGGGGGAGATAGTAACGTTACTGGCCAGCCAAGACCTACCGCGGTCGCAACATCCGAGCGGTCGCGCACGATCACTGCAGGAGCCACTTCCGTCAGCTCAATCGTCTCGACCACTGCCACCGATCAGGACTTCACGTTTACCAACGTGGTTTGCTGTGCTAACAACGCCCGCCTTCTCCATTTGCTCCATCAGTTTGGCAGCACGATTATAACCAATCTGCAAATGTCGCTGTATGAAGCTCGTGCTGGCCTTGCCTTCGCGGGCTACAAGCGCAACTGCCTGCTGATACAACCCGGCCTCCCCTCCTTCTCCAGCTGAGGCCAAACCGGGAATCGCCGGCATATCCTCGTCGATTACCTCGGTTACAGCCTCAACGTACTCGGGTTCGCCCTGCTCACGCAAAAACGCAACGACATCCTCAACTTCGCGATCGCTGACAAAAGGGCCATGCACGCGAGTAATCCGTCCGCCACCCACCATGTAAAGCAAATCGCCCATACCCAGAAGCTGTTCTGCCCCCTGCTCACCCAGAATCGTTCGGCTATCGAACTTCGAAATCACCTGAAAAGATATCCGCGTTGGAAAGTTTGCCTTGATCGTCCCGGTAATAACATCAACGGACGGTCGCTGCGTTGCCATGATCACGTGGATCCCCGCCGCGCGGGCCATCTGAGCCAACCGTTGTACCGCCGCCTCAATCTCTTTGCCTGCAACCATCATCAAATCGGCCATTTCATCGATAACAACAACGATTAAAGGCAGCGGCTCAAGCGCAAGCGGCTGATCCTCGAAAATTGGTCTACCAGTCTCTGAATCGAATCCGGTCTGTACCCGCCGTGTCACCACCTCACCGCGCGCCAATGCCTCATTTACCCGCTCGTTATAGCCGGCAATGTTCCGCACGCTCAGTTGACTCATAGAGCGGTAACGCCGTTCCATTTCGCGCACGACCCACTTTAGCGCGGCCACCGCCTTTGCCGGTTCGGTTACGACAGGAGTCAGAAGATGCGGGATTCCTTCGTACACAGACAGTTCAAGCATCTTGGGATCTATCAGAATAAGCCGGCACTCATCGGGAGATAGCCGGTATAAGAGCGAAAGGATCATTGCATTGATGCCGACGGATTTGCCAGACCCGGTTGTGCCCGCGATAAGGAGATGAGGCATCCGTGCCAAATCGGCAATCACAGGTGTGCCACCTATGTCCTTTCCAAGCGCAAGCGCCAGCTTTCCCGAATGATTGACCCATTCTGCGACATCGAGCAATTCTGAAAAAAACACTGTCTCACGCCTCGCATTCGGCACCTCGATGCCAATGACATTGCGTCCCTGCACGGTAGCAATTCGCACCGCCAACACCGATAGGCTGCGCGCAATGTCGTCGGCGAGTCCGATCACCCTTGCTGAGCGGATGCCTGGTGCCGGCTCCAATTCGTATAATGTTACAACGGGTCCCGGGCGAATCTCAACGATCCGGCCTTGGACTCCATAATCGCCGAGAACCGTTTCCAATAGGCGTGCATTGGCCTGCAAAGATTCAGTCGAAGGTCCTGTTGCCGCACGTAACGGGGGCGACCGCAGCAAGTCCAACGGTGGCAACTTCCACAACGTGTCCGGTAGCGGCAGTCGCTCCTGCTTTGGTGGCGCTTTCTTCGCCGGCGCAGCGCGCCTTAGTCTGGGCAAGATCGGCGTTGGCTCAGACTCCAAGGTTGCGATCGTATCGGGGACAAAACCGCCTTCGGGGGCTATTGGCACCGCCACCACGCCAATGTTCTCCGAATGGCCATCGCCTCGCATTGGCGCGCTAGCAATCAGAGGTGCCAGCCACGCCGAGACGGCGCTGGCGCCTCCACGCGCACCACGAACGGCGCGTCCACCGGTTCGTGCAGACGCGAGCGCAGCGCCCGTTGCACGCCGACCCGCAGCGCGCCACTCCCGTGCGCTAAGTCCAGACGCATAGACCAGAGCGCCCCCCCCGATCACCAAGGCCAGTATGGGCACAATCGCTCGTATAACGTCACCAAATGGCAGATACTCAGTTCGCGCGACAGCCGGACCAAACTCCGCGCCGACCGCGCCGCCAAGCCCAGCCTTGACAGGCCAGTGCGTTGCCGACAGCATACCGAGCCCCGCAGCGATGATGGGAACGACAGCCAATACCACCATACATCGCCGACGCAGGTTCGGAACATAACCACGATGGGCGAGCCCATAGGCCCAAAAAAAAATGATCATTGCAGGCAGTGCACCAGCAAGCCCGAAGCCTTGTAGCAAAACATCCGCGGCAATCGCACCTGCCGGGCCAGCAAGGTTTCGGGTGGGCATCGTCGATGCCGTGTCAAGCGATGCATCGCCGCGATGATAAGACAGTAGTGACATCATGAGCAGAACGCCGATCAGCGCAAGGGCGAGCGCAGCCAACCCGGCAAGTTGCCGTATCAACCGAATTTTTAGCGCTGGTGAGAAAAACTGGCGAGATTGAGCGGCTGCAGACATCGTCCCGACGAACTCCCGGTTACTAGACGGTCTCAACCATACCCTGAATCCGACTGATAAGACAAAACAAATCTCTCCAACCCTATTGCACCGGCCAATTCGCCTGGTGGCAGGCTTGCAGCCGTCCCTCTTTCCCTGTCCTTCTGGTTGGACACGACCTTAGTGTGCGCATGCCGCCGACGTCCAAAACATGTTGTCGACATTCAAAAAGGGCCCGAACGGCTATCGCCGCCCGGACCCGAACCCGACGATCCTTTCGCTCAATCTCCCAATACAGGAATTCCGCGCTGGCCGTCTGCAAAAATCGCATATGCTTCCTCGCCATGGGCCGCTTCATCCCCCATCATCAGCATCTCCTGGTCCATTCGCAGCGGAACAAAGATCCCGATCAGCTTAAGCAGGATGAACGTGCCTATTGCGTTAACCACTATAATGAAGCCTGCCCCATATAGCTGCAGGACCACTTGGTGAAAATTACCAAAAAGCGCACCAGTCACACTCACATTGCTATCGCCGCCTGTCCCAAGGAACTCCACCATTTTCGGGTCCGCGAGAATGCCGACTCCGATTCCGCCTACGAGCGCCGCCACACCGTGAGTGTGAATGACTCCAAGAGTATCGTCCACTTTCGACAAAAACTTGGTCTTCCCGAGCTTGTTCCACGTAAGCCATGGCAGAATGGCAGCAAAAACACCTAGTACGATTGCCTCGCCGCCATTGATGTATCCGGCGGCAGGTGTAATCGCCACCAAACCAGCAATCATCCCGTTCACAGCACCAAGGACGGATGGAAGACCGAACGCAAACACATCTAGTATCGTCCACGTGAGCAGTGCCGCCGCTGTAGCAATGTTCGTATTAAGCACTGCTGCGCCGGCATCCGCATTGGCGAAATATGGATCACCGCCATTGAACCCGTTCCAGCCCAGCCATAAGATCCCCGCTCCAGCTAACGTAATCAGCAAAGAATTTGGCTGAAAGCTTTCGCGGTCGCGCGTCAGCCTCGGCCCAATCACCGCCGCAGCCGTAAAACCTGACACCGCTGCCGTGAGATGAATGACGTAACCGCCCGAATAGTCGACGACCCCCATCGACCCCAACCAGCCGCCACCCCAGAGTGAAAACGCGCCAACGGTGTATACGAACGTCATCCAGAGCGGCACAAAAATCATCCACGCCTTAAAATTCATCCTCCCAAGCACCGATCCGGCAAGAATAATCACCGTGATCGCAGCAAACACGAACTGGAAAAACACCATTGTCGACATCGGAAAGGCAATTGGAGGCATGCCAGCTGCCGCTGCCGGAATGGTCGCCTGCTTCAGTTCGTTCCACGCCGACGTAATCTGGCCGGGGTGCCCAAGAAATGGGAACCATTCCTTGCCGAACGCCATATTATAGGCCCACAAAACCCACACGATTAGCACGGCGGCGAAAGCATACAGAGCCATGAAAGCCGAGTTGATCGCCCATTTCTTCTTGACGATGCCTCCATATAGAATAACCAGCCCCGGAACACTTTGCAGGCCAACAAACGTGGCGGCTGTGAGCTGCCAGGCGTTGTCGCCGGCGTCGAGCCACGAGGGTGAAGGAACAAGCGACATTCAATTTCTCCGTATGTTTTTAGCCTTATTGCTCCATAATCCTGTGCCCCAATCGGGAGCACGGGACCTCGTTTTCAATATGCATAGGACGTGCCATTGCCACTGAACCAGACAATATAAGTCATAAATTAAGCAAATGATGAAATATATAAGCCTAGTTGCTTATTAGTGTCTCATTACAGCCTATTTTTTAGGCTGTTTATTCGATGTTTTTGGTCCTGATCATATTCGATTCTGCGTGAGGCCGATATAACGATATTTTGTTTCGGAACTATTAAGTTTACTAAATAGCTGACTAGATGTAGAACAAAACATGACGATGACCCTTCGCGCCTTCAATGAGATGTTTCCTGACGAGGACGCGGCGCGTGCTTGGTTTGAGAGGTCGCGCTGGCCGCATGGGCCTGAGTGTTATCATTGTGGTGCGGTCGGCAATGCGGCATACATGCCGAAGACGAAGTTCTGGCATTGCAAGTCATGTAACGCG
>DAIDMG010000009.1 GCA_027449105.1 Acidiphilium sp.
ATACTTGTTGCCGCGCTTGCTGATCCCGACCAGCCGCGGTGGTCGGCCTCCTGTCGTGATCTGCCGCGGCACCAGACCAAGCCAGGCAGCAAGATCGCGGCCCCGGCTGAACGTCTCACCGTTGCCGATCGCGGCAATCAGCGCGGTCGCGTTCATCACGCCGATCCCGGGAATGCTGATCAGCCGGCGTGCCGCTTCGTCCTCGCGCGTGCGAGCGACAAATTCGTCCTCAAAAGCGGTGATCCGCCGATCCAGCTCACGCCATTCGGCCCGCATGTCGGCAATCAGCGCCCGCAGCCGCGGCGTCAATGTCGCCGGTGGCTCGGCTTCATCGCCATCGAACATCTCGATCAGGGACCGCTCGAGCTTGCTCCGCCCCTGCGGCACCGTAACCCCGCGCTCCAACAGGATCGCTCGCAGCTGGTTGATCAGCGCCGTCCGTTCACCGACCAGCCGGTCACGCGCCCGATGCAGGGTCTGCATGTCAAGCTGCTCCTCCGTTTTCATGGACACGAAACGCATCGTCGGCCGTGTTGCCGCCTCCGCAATCGCCTCGGCATCGCGATCATCGTTCTTCTGCGCCTTCACATAAGGGCGCACGTATTCCGGCAACATCAGCCGGACGTCGTGTCCCTGCGCCGCGAGAAGTCGGGCAAGATGATGAGCGCCGCAGCACGCCTCCATCGCGATCACGCAAGGCGGCAGGTCCTTCGTGAACGTCACCACGGTCTCCGGTCGCATCCGGCGCCGTTTGATCACCGCACCAGTCCCATCCAGTCCCGCAAGGCTGCAGCTGTTCTTGCCCAGATCAATCCCTAAAACCGCAATCTCTGTCTTCATTGCCCTTCTCCCTTTCTTCCGTTGGCCCCCGGCAGATTACTCTACAGGGGAAAGGGGCGGGCCATTCCATAAAACTTCTCCAGCCTGAGCCAGGAGGCTTTGCCAGCAACGGCGCGGGACAAGCCGGTCGAAGTTTGGTTCCAGGATGAAGCCAGGGTCGGCCAGAAAGGCTCCATCGAATATGTCTGGGCGCCCATCGGCTCACGCCCGTCCATGCTGCGCGACAACCGTCACGATTCCGTTCACATATTCGGCGCGATCTGCCCGGCACGCGGCGTGGGGGCTGCGATCATCATGCCCGCCGTCAATACCGAGGCGATGAACGAGCATCTGGCCGAAATCAGCACGCAGGTGAAACCCGGCGCGCATTGCCTCCTCGTCTGCGATGGCGCCGGATGGCACCAGAAAGGCGAGCGGCTGATTGTGCCAGACAACATCACAATGCTGCCCCTGCCGCCCTACGCACCAGAACTCAACCCGATGGAAAATGTCTGGGACTATCTGCGCGGAAACAAGCTCAGCAGCCTGCTCTACGATACCTACGACGCGATGCTCCAAGCCTGCAAACAGGCGTGGCTCTTCCTCACCGCTGACCCAAACCGAATCACCTCAATCGGCACAAGAACATGGGCATGTGTCAAAGGTTAGGTCAGTTGGTATAAAAACACCATTTATCTATTGTGTACACATTGTATGCTGGTACACGAAAAGGAAACGATCGTCATGCGTTGTGAAGAGACATCAGGGCGCGGATGCAAGCGGGACAGCCTGAAATCTGCCTGCCCTAGCAGGCCTTGGATTGCACATAATCCTTGTTAGTGCCGCAGGGTCATCAATGTCTTCCTGGCGTGATGGGTTAGGATACGACGCAGCATTCTGCATTATTCATATGTCCTGCGGCGTCGATGTACGGCGGCGTCAGCATCCGCCATAACGTTTGCGGTAGGTTCTCCTTTCGGCGTACGTACTTCTTTTATGTGAGATTGGCGGAGTGATGCCTGCGTCTGTTGCCAACTTCCGGGATCGGATCATTTGTGTGTCTTATCCTTTGCGCATATAAATTGTAGAAAGGATGGATGCGGTCGTGTATCTGACTGATGATGCTTTGATGGCCGCGACAGAATAATGAGTGGACGAACTGCGGACGTGTTGATCCGGACCGTGGGGCGGATCGGAAGGATCACGTTGAACCGACCGAATGTCCTCAATGCTTTAACCCGTGAAATGATAGCGTCTATCGGCGGGGTTCTCGCGGAGTGGGCGCACGACAAGAAAGTGATTGCTGTTCTGATGGACGGTGCCGGTGAGCGCGGGTTATGTGCTGGCGGAGATATCCGATGGCTCTACGAGGTGGCGCGCGCGAAGAGATTCGACGAGGCTGCCAGCTTTTTTGCCAATGAATACCGGATGAATGCTAAGATTGCCGCGTTCCCGAAGCCCCATATTGCGTTAATGGATGGCGTCATCATGGGGGGCGGTATTGGCATTTCTTCTCACGGCAGCCGTCGTATTGTCACGGACCGGGCTGTTCTATCTATGCCGGAGGTTTCCATTGGAATGATTCCGGATGCCGGTGGGACATTCTTGCTAAGCCGTGCTCCAGACGAACTAGGAATACATGCGGCGTTGACGGCTATGCGGTTGTCGGCCGCCGACGCAATCGTCCTAAGGTTGGCGGACAAGGTGATTTCGGCGGATTCTGTGCCAAGCCTTATCGAGGAGATTGAGCGAGCTGAGGATACCCGCGCCATCGACCAGGCGCTCGAGATTTCCGCGGTTGCTCCAGGAGGCAGCTGGCTTGAAGGTGCACGCAGCTGGATAGTTCGTTGCTACCGTGGCAACGATATGGAGGCGATCACAGCAGCACTGGATGCATCGCCAAATCCGGGTGCGCACGCAGCGTTACGGGCGATCCACGAGCAGTCTCCGACTGCTTTAAAGATTACCTTGCGGGCGCTTCGGGAAGCACAAAGTGAGCCCGTACTCCGATCATGTCTCTGCCGTGAATTTCGGCTCGCTATGCGGTGCCTACAGAGTCATGATTTCTTGGAAGGGGTGCGGGCAAAGATTATCGATAAGGATGATAATCCGGTGTGGCAACCAGCGAGCTTGGAGAAAGTAAGTGCGGCTATGGCAGATCGCTATTTTTCTCCCTTTGACGATCCGCGCTTCGAACTTGTCTTTTTCGACTAGAGCACGATCCAGCGCACCGTCGTTAGAAATTGCGAGATCTCCCAACTATGCGGACCCTTTGGCTTCTTAGCACTATGATGAAGGCGGCTATTGCCCACTCTTGGCAATTGGCGTCCGACTGTCGGATACAAATGTTATCCTTTTTTCGAACAGGTCTAAATCTAATGGCGCAAAGGATCGGCCATCTATCAGACGAGCAACGCCGAACGACCCATTGCCAACGGGACTCTTGCTTCGCGCTGCACTTGCATTCCAGATACGACTGGTGCCGTTCGGGCCAGCAGATTGGAAGCGCGGCATGTGCTCATTCGGACCGCTCGGTGGCCTCTTGCGCAATCGGGCGCTTGCCGGTAATTGCGACACCAATTCCCGGGCGCGTAGCTCAGCGGGAGAGCACTGCCTTGACATGGCAGGGGTCACAGGTTCAATCCCTGTCGCGCCCACCACTCAACCCCGGCTTTGGCCTGACCTCAATAAATGAGCAATCGCATGGCCATCTGAGGGAACGGCACTTCCGTCAATTCGCATTGGTGGCGCGTCGTCTTATCGAAGGGCAAAAAAACGGTCGCCTTGGTCTCACTGATCTACTTCAGGCGGTTTCGTGTACCCGGCGATGGTGGGGAGTGATTTTGGCGCAGCGCCCCGCTACCGCCACATCTGAAAAAGACCGGGTTGACGCAGAAAAACCAATTCGCAGAATCGTTTGGCTTGGGGTACGCACCATGCGCGATGCCATGATGGTTTGTACGCGTACGGGCCAAAACGCATGTGCGGTTCGACGCTTTTTCTTAGGGTGAAGCTGATGCTGGCGAGGTGTCCGGATTAAAGGTGACGACGTGGAAGCTCCACCGCCTATGCAGCGCGATAGGGCCAGACGAGATGGGAGGATTGTGGCGCCATGTACACGTCAGGCGTTCGCCGCTGAACGTCAATGCGTCGTCCGCGGCGATTCTCAAACGCTTCGGTTTGCACGAACGCTGGCAACAGTGTTGTTTAGGTTTTGAAACAGGATTTGGTCCAGGAGGCATTCGATCAGTTTTTGCTGCTGGTCTGGTCGAAGGCTTCCAGCGCTTCAGCAGCGTACATTGCCGATGGCCCAGCGCCCATGTAGACCGCCATGCCAAGAGTTTCGGCGATCTCGGCACGAGTGGCACCAGCACGGGCGGCGTCGCGAGCGTGATAGGCGATGCACGGTGTACAGCGAGTGGCAACTGCTATTGCGAGAGCGATCAGTTCTTTGGTTTTGTAGTCTAGGGCAGTGCCGCCGTGGGCAGCTTTAGCGATACCGCTAAAGGCTTTCATAACGTCGGGTGCCGCTTCCCGCATGTCCCGGACGCCCTTATCCATCGCGTCAATAAGCGTTATCCAATTTTCAATCATGATAGCTGACCCTTCATTTTGAAGTTGTCGTCCTATCGCAATGTTAAGTCATCCTCCTTTTCTTCTCAGGGACGCCAAATATGCAATGATATCGGCGCGTTTTATAGCGTTTCTCATCCCCATGAAGGGCATCTTGGTTCCAGGAACGTCCATTTGCGGACTCAAAAGGAACTTCTTAAGGGCTGCAGAAGTCCAGGTAATATGAGCGGCCTTTAAAGCTGGAGAGAAGGCATAACCTGGTATGTTAGCGGCTTTTTCTCCGTAAACCCTTGAAAGGTTCGGACCAATGTCATCCTGACCAGGTACAACACTATGGCAGGCGGAACATTGCGCTGCAAAAATTGCCTTTCCGTCATTAGCATTAGGCGACACGTCCGACGCGCTGGCCGCGGACATGGTGATTGCTGTGGCAATACAAAGAATTATCGCTTTCATCTCCAATTCCCTTTTTCGCACGTGGAATAACGAAGATTCCATCTAAAACGCCACCCAGATTCCAGCGAACAGCGTGTCATTGGCCCCAGCGCTACGACCGAAGCCGTCGTAATTGTGGGCCAATCCATTGAACGTGGGATAAAACGTGTCGACCACAAATAACTTGGCGTTCAACCATGGCAGCCACTTGGGCCCGCCATTATTGAAGGGGTAGTAGTCAAGTTCTGTTGACCAGCTATTCGTGTCTGGTTTGCCGTTTGCGCTGCCACCAATTGGGGATGCTGCATACAGCAGCGGATCAGCGTTGCCGTAAACTGTACGAAAAGACTCGATAATACCGTATTTTTGAAACAGGAGTTCAGATACAGTCACCGTTAGTAGGTCTAGTGTATCGGAAGGATTCGCGGTAATCCCGAGCGGATAGCTTGCCCTCCAATCCTGGGATTCGTGAACGAAATTTGCTTGGATCGAAAGTGCCTGCTTCGCTGTGATGTACTGGAATTGTGAGTCTGCGGCGACGTCGAGGATTCGATCCGTGGGTCCGTTAAGCATGCCCGATGGGTAGGGGCGGTCAAATAATGCGTATGATCCGACCTCGAACGAGTTGTTTACCCAAGTGTGCTGGAATGCAAGCCTCACATATGGAATCACTCCGTCAACGCGGGGCGCTGGCCCAGCTCCGAGTGCGTAGCTGAGGTGGTTAGGAAGTGACTTGTAAAGGTCGGCTTCGGTGTAAAGCATATCGGCTGGCGTGATGTTCAAGGCGCCGTACGCACCGAGGCCGTAGACTTCGCCGCCTAAGGCATCGATCTGATCATCAGCGATGGGTCCGGGTGCCACATTTGAGTGGATATACGGGAAGCCCCAAGAAGGTACTGTGTTCCATAGATCCGTTATCGTCGGGGCATTGTTGAACGTAAGGCCAAAAAACAACGGTTTCCCGAACAGCGTAGCGGGGCGGGCAAGCCGGATATCCGCACCATCCCAGTGAACACTCTTTGATACTCCGGAATACGTTCCCTGGATGAATGCGCCCAGCCCAAGTTGTGTATCAAGAGCACCGCCATAGAATACGCTGGTTTGCTGCGGCACCACAACGTCGTTGGATTTGAAGCCAGGATGTAGTCCTCCCGGTATTTTGTCGTGCAGCTGGGTAAAACCTATTTGAGAAGCGACGGCAAAGTTTTTCCATGTCGGAAAAGTTCCGCCGGCAATATATCCCTCAAGTTTGAACTCACGGCCGTACGGAGTGAGCTGAGGAAAACCAATATGGCACGCTGAACAGGGTTCTCCAGTTTGGGCCGCGAAGGCTGGGATGGCATGCGCTACGTCGGGGGAACCAATCAGAACAAGAGAGCTTAAAGCAGCAAGCAGGACACCAGTACTTGCGGCTGTTGGTCCGGTTGCACGGAAGCGATAAGGCGCCATGGCACACACCTCAGTGATGAGACGATAATATATTGCATAACGTACGCAGTATACTACCGGCGGCGTCGTGCCGTTGATATAGATCAAGCTCGTCAGAGGATCACGGAAATGTGAGTTTTGGTGCCGGTTCAGGTCGGCCACCGTTCAGTATCGCGATGACAGGAGACGATCCGAATAGCCAGGACGTTGGGCACTGCGTTTCGGAAGGCGGAGAACTCTATTGGGAATCGAGGCGGATTTATGCGGAAGCGATCATTGCGCCGAGCGGAGGGAAAGCGATATTGGTGCACCCTGTTTGATAACCTAACGCGGCTGTACTCCATGATAAATTGCAGGATGTTGGAGGGCGTTATCCGGAGTAAAAGGTCCGCTCCACATCGAGCGATGCGCTCAAGGCTTTTTTCGGATCGGGATGCGTGAATTTTGAAGGACTGGCTGGGTGGCCCGGTCGCGTTTCCCGCGAGGAGACTGTAGGCCGTGTCGTGCGGCAGTATGGGAACAGCCTGGCGCTGGCGTCGGCAGCGGTACGTCTAGGCATAAACTGCTTGTATGGCATTACTGTTGACACTGTAACTATAGTACGGCGGCAATAGCCGTTGATACAACGCATTTTCATCTCTGGGTGTCCGGCAGATGGAGGGGCGTTTGGGTACCTATGTTATGCTATATTTCGTATTTGTTGGCGCTTTTGCCGGATTGAACCTTTCCAAAATTTATCTGCTTCTCTTCACATGGACCAATTCCAGGTTCAAATCTACGTTTGAAGGGGTAACAGGGCAATTTGCGCAGGAGCTTTGGCAACTCGCCGGAGTTACATTCTGACTGCCTTTTCATTACGCTTTGGCCTTTGTAGGCAGGCCTGATTACTGCTGCTCAGATGCTTCCGTGGCCCACGGTTTACCAAGAGTATCCCAACAAAAGCGCCGGATAAAAAAAGGGAGGCGTTCTTGCGAACGCCTCTGTCTAGTTTTGGTGTGTGCTTGGTAAGGTTCGCATCGTAAATCATGTTACAACGCGTCGCGTCAAATCAATCTAACGTGATGCGCTTTTTGCGCGCTAGAGCCGAATCGCCTGACCTGCGTTGGGTGTGGGAGAGCGTAGCTCGATTATCGGTTCGTCCCAAATCGGATAATGCCGCTATCACGCGGAGTGGTAAAGTAAACCAGTATACTGGCGTGGAGTGCGATGAGAGCTTACGAAGTTGCGAGATCTGGTGTCTGCTATTGTAGTAGAAGCCTTGGTCCGCTGTTTGGTACAAGAGCGTGGGCATGGACGACGACTGGCGGTACGGCAGACTGTGGCTACTTCCAATTAAAAAGCGGGTCGGATGTTGCCTCTCTTCAATAGCAGCCCGGCAACGATAAGGAAATTGTGATGGACGACCAATATCTGGTCGTTCAACATGAATACCGCCAGGATGAAACGTGTTGAAAAACTACGTGTCTTTTGTATGCGGAACGCATGCCACGGACTAGAGGTTGGTGATGGGATTCCGTAAGCTGCGTCGACTTTAACTTTTGGGCAGGACATTCTACCGTTTGTAAGATCAGCAGGGCATTCGTTATCGTTGAGTGGGCGAATTCACCGGACTTTGATCCCGATTGCACTTGTCGTGCATTAGAGTGTTGGGCCCGACTCCACCGGTGAGGGGTTGTAAATGCCGATGTGAGGTATGAAAACGCGGGGAGGCAGGTCATCCATAGGCTGTGTTCCAAGCCTTCGGCTGATATTGCTCAATCATCTATGGGCTTGGTGCCCAAGGCCAACGATACGGAGCATCTTGTACAAGCGTCCGCTGCGCCAGCTGCAAGTGGATCCTACTCAATGGCGATACGATTGATTTGGTGTGGACAACTAATTGCAGTAATTTTGGCAGGTTCCGCAGAAAGAACCCAGCTGATGAATCCTTCTCAACGTTACGACTTGTCTTCAACCGTTGCCGCATTGCGTCAGGTGGCTGGAAGAACCTTGGGATCTGTGAAAACGCTTCACAAAACCCTGAAATGGCAGAAATTCGTGATTCGATTTGCAAGAAGGATTGGTCTGATCAGCAGGGGCCCGCACGGAGCGGGCCTTCCGTGCATTGGCCTGAACTTATACGCAAGCGGCTGGAAAGGCAAAAAGATTTGAAAGCATCGACATTTCCACGCATGTTGTCAGTGATCACCAATCGGACCTTCGACGAAATTGCCGTCGGGGACAGTGCTAGCATGACTCGAACTTTGGATTGGGACGACATTGCTCTAGTTGAGCGTCTTTCTGGCATTCTTAAACCGCCCCACGCCGATGTTGATGATGCCCGGCCAGCCATGCTTGACCATGTTATGCTCCACGGAATGTGGGTGGCAGGATTGGTATCGACTGTGTTATGCACAAGGCTTCCGGGCCCTGGAGCTATCTATCTCAACCAAGAGCTAAAATTCGGGTCCTCAATTGGCTTGGGGGCTAGGGTAACCGCAATTGTTACCGTTACAAAGCTCTTTCCAGAAGAGCATCAGCTATTGCTTGATTGTCGAGCGATTGACCAAGGCGGCAATGAAATCTTGCGTGGTACGGTGATGGTTCAAGCGCCAACGGAGCATAGGTCGCACCCGGTGATGACGTTGCCGGAGATTCGATTAACCCGTCATGAGCGCTTCAGCGCGATCCTTGCGGAAGCAAAATCACAAGGACCTTACACCGTTGCGGTCGTGCATCCTTGTGATGTGGTGAGTTTGCAAGGCGCCGTTGAGGCAGCCGCTGCCGGATTGATTGATCCGGTCTTGGTGGGGCCGGAACAAAAAATACGCGTCATCGCCGAAGCGGCAGGAATCGATGTCGCCGGTGTCCGAGTTAAAAACGTCTTGCACAGCCGCGCAGCTGCCGCAGAAGCGGTAAAAATGGCAAAGGATGGGGCCGTAAAAATGTTAATGAAAGGCGCCATTCATACTGACGAGTTGATGCATGAAGTTCTGCTTGCAGAGAATGGCTTGCGGACAAGCAGACGCCTGTCGCATGTCTACGTGATGGACGTGCCCAGCTATCCCCGGCCGCTGTTGGTTACGGATGCCGCGATCAACATCGCTCCAGGGCTCGAAGTCAAACGCGATATCGCGCAAAATGCGATTGATCTTGCACACATGATCGGGATCGAGCGGCCGAAAGTCGCGGTACTTGCTGCTGTGGAGACGGTAAATCCCGCAATGTCTTCGACCCTTGATGCGGCTGCACTCAGCAAAATGGGGCAACGTGGGCAGATTACTGGCGGGATAGTGGATGGTCCACTCGCTCTCGACAATGCTGTCAGCCCTGTTGCCGCGGCCGGAAAATGTATCATGTCCGAGGTGGCTGGCCAGGCTGATATTCTCCTTGTTCCGAACATCGAAGCCGGTAACATGGTTGCAAAACAGCTTACTTTCTTGGCCGGGGCGGAAGCAGCCGGCGTTGTGGTCGGTGCTCGCATTCCCGTCATTTTGACGAGTCGGGCAGACGATTCCCGTACTCGCCTCGCATCGTGCGCGGTCGCGATCATGATGGCGGCCGAACAAGGAGGCTAGGTCAGGCTAAAAGATCGACACGAGATCAACTGTTTGATTTTAATCAAGGACCAAAAGCGGCGTTTCCATCATCATTATCTAAATTTTGGTTGTTTTTTTTGATCAAATTCAGCTGGAATAGTGGAGAAGTGAGTTGGGGCCGGCAATCTACGCAATCCCGCTTTGCGGCGGAACGACGGCGCCCCGGCAGCTTCTGTCCTTTGAGGAACGCCGAAAATTATCGCATATTGCTTTGATTCGCCGCTTTGAGGCGGGGGCGTTCTTATTCCGGGAAACGGAGCAGGCAACGGAAATCTTCAATATCGTGGCCGGTGTGGTGAAGACAACAACCACTCTTGCTGATGGGCGCCAAAGTACTGTCGCTTTCTTTTTCAATCACGATCTACTTGGTATGTTTGAGGCGGGCTATTATAGCCAAACCGCCGAAGCATTGACATCAGTGACCACCTACAGTTTTCCCATTGATTCGTTGGTGCCACTTCTACGAAAAGACCCCGATCTGCAATTTCATTTTTTTTCAAAAGTTTTGGATGAATTGCGAGTTGCCCAGCGACAGGCACTGGTGCTTGGCCGATTTGGCGCTGCCCAAAGAATTGCATTATTTCTTGATTTGCTTGATCGTCACCCGGAAATGCACCGGAGCGGTGGCCCGAGCATATCGATCCCGATGGACCGCTCAGACATCGCTGACTACGTCGGGCTCACCGTTGAAAGTGTCAGCCGTACACTTCAGCGATTACATCGCGCGGGTATCATTTATCTTGACGGACGACATGCATTTGAAATTCGCGATCGCGTTGCTCTTGATCGCCTGATTGGTGGTACGGTTGCCGCTGACGATCAGACGCTGTTTCCCGCTTTGTAGAAAACGCCACCTACCTGAGGCGGTAGAAAGTCTGATAAACCGGACCGTAGGTTACGGCTGCCGCGTGATGTTCGTAAGGGTTTGGCCCTACAGCGCCGTTTTAACACCCTAGAATTCGGATCGTATGGCGTGCAATCATAGCTTCTTCGTCGGTCGGAATGACCCAAACGGCTACTTTTGATGCTTTGTCGCTGATCACCCGCTCATGTCGAATGTTCGCAGCTTCATCGAGGCTGATTCCGAGATGTGCGAGGGCTTGACAAATTTCCTGCCGGATCGGCGCAGCATTTTCGCCGACACCGGCAGTGAAGATCAATGCATCAAGCCCACCGATGGCTACCGTTAGCGATGCAATCTCGCAAGCGGCGCGATAACAGAACAAGGCAACTGCGCGTCGTGATTCGGCTCGTGAACTGGCAAGCAAGCTGCGCATATCTGAGGACTCGCAGGAGACGCCGAGCAACCCGGATTCATGGTACAGGAGATGGCTGATTTTAGCGGCTGTGAGTTTTTCCTGTTCCATCATGTATAATAACACACCAGGATCCAGTGCACCGGTGCGCGTGCCCATCATCAAGCCGTCCAAAGCGGTGAATCCCATGCTGGTTCCAATCGATTTTCTGCTGAACATGGCACATGCGCTGGCACCGTTTCCGAGGTGAGCAGCGATGATACGCCGATCAGCGTTGATGGGATCCAGCTGCGCAAACCGCGAAGCTATAAACTCATAGGAGAGCCCGTGAAACCCATATCGACGAACTCCTGCCACGTAATAACGTGCCGGTAATGGCATCCAAGTTGCGAGTTCCGGCATCCCATGATGGAATGCCGTGTCAAAACAGGCAATCTGTGGTAGGTCTGGACGAAGAGTTTTGATCGTATTGACTGGGGCAAGATTATGGGGCTGGTGCAGAGGAGCCAGCGGCGTCAGTCGCTCGAGGGCAATAATGATGTCCGGATCTAGACGCACGGGGGAAGAAAAAAGCGTGCCGCCGTGTACAATCCGATGACCAACGCCGACAAGCTTCTTTCCTTGCAGGTGTGATTCTGCCCACCTCAGTATAGGTTCTAACAGAGCTTCATGCGAAAGTTCGGCGCCGTCTTCCCAATGTTTGTCTGCGGTCTTCTGACCGGTCTCGTCGAAGCCTTCGAAATGAGGGGCGCTTCCGATGCGCTCGACATTTCCATGAGCCACCGGCTTTTGCGGAGGTGTCGTCTCGAATACACCAAACTTGATGCTTGACGACCCTGCGTTGATCGTCAAAACAGCGTCAGTCATGTACTTCTCCGCTATCAGATTGCAGCGGCGTGGCGCATGGTTCGCGAAGAATCCGTCATGTTCAGGTAGGAATCGAAACATGCGGCCACATTGCGCAGGAAAGGTCTCCCCCTCTCCGGAACCAGGACGGTCCAGCCATCACGGCAAACCAGCCCGTCTTTTGCCAGAGTGTCAAGCGCTTGTAGCGCGTCGTTAAAAATTACGGGGCTCATTCGAGCATCCTCGGCCATTGCGGCAATGTCAACGCGGCAATCGCACATGATCCGCTCAATAATTGTCCGACGCAATCGGTCTTCGCAACTCAACTCGATGCCGCGGGCAGTAGCCAGTCCGCCAGCCTCGATCGCGCGAAGATAATTTGCGGTAGGCGTCTCGTTCTGTGCATAACCTTGCGGTAGTGAGCTGATCGCAGAAGCTCCGAAGCCGATCAGCGCATCACCCGCATCCACTGTGTAACCTTGAAAATTGCGGGTTAAGGCAGGGGTTCCGCTTGCTTCGGCCATCCGGTCGCCAGGTTTAGCGAAATGATCGAGCCCGATCCGGCAATAGCCCGCGGCGACAAGAAGCTCCGCAGCTCGCTCTTGTTGCGCAAATCGAGCCTGGAAGTCAGGCAGCGCCTGTTCCGCGAGCACTTGTTGGCGTTTTTGGATCCAGGGTACATGAGCGTAACCGAACAGCGCTACCCGGTCTGGCTTCAACGTTAGTACCGAAGATATGGTGGCTGTGAGAGACTCGACGGTTTGGTATGGCAGTCCATAAACTAGGTCGATGTTAACTGACGTTGCCCCCGCTTTTCGCGCAGCCTGCGCTGCGCTTCTTGTTTCTTCTAAGCTCTGATGCCGGCCAATTGCCGTTTGCACCGCTGGCGCGAAATCTTGGACGCCCAGGCTGACTCGGGTGATCCTGAGGGCAGTGAGAGTGGCCGCCGCATCAGAAGGGAGGGTCCGAGGATCAATTTCGATGGCAACTTCGGTCTCGTTACTCGTGTCGAAATGAAAACCGATAGCTGTGTCAATGGCCCGCATGAGAGGTGCCGGAAGGGACGTGGGTGTACCTCCTCCCCAGTGGACATGCGCAACTGGCAGACGTCGGCCAATTGCCGCGGCAGCACGACCAATCTCGATTTGCACTGCCTCGGCATAGCGTTCCAGGGCCGAGACGCTGTGTACGACCGTGGTATTGCATCCGCAGAACCAGCACAATTTATCGCAGAACGGGACATGGACATAGAGGGATAAGCGCGCTCTGCCCGGTATTTGCGTAAGCCAACCCGCTAGGATGTCTGGTCCTACACGAGAACTAAAAAGCGGCGCCGTTGGGTAACTCGTGTAGCGGGGCAGCCGACGGTTGTGGCGGGCAAGAAAACTACGTGCGTCCATGATGGCATTGACCGATATGGATACCTGTACTCTGTTGCCATGATCTTGGTCAAATACGGTCACAATGACCAACATTAATCCGGTCCAACCTGTGCTCAGGATCACTTCGGGGTTGCTCTTCGGCGACGCGACAGGTCAATATATGATATGGTCAATCGGTCGGCGTTGACGAGTGAGGGGACAGGCTTGATGCGGCGGCATCACGGCGTAGTTGCTCGACGAGTCCTGCCGCCGGCTTTTGCCGCAATTGATCTCGGAACGAATAGCTGCCGAATGTTGAGCGGTGTTCCAAGCGGACGTGGGTTCCGGGTTCTCGACCGCTTCAGTCGTGTTGTTCGACTCGGTGATGGACTCTACCAAACGGGGATCCTCAGCGAAACAGCGATGCTTCGTGCAATCAACGCCTGGGAGATTTGCGCCGAGCGTCTGAGACAATGGCAGATTCGTGATCTTCGTGCCATAGCAACCGGGGCTTGCCGCCAAGCGGAAAATGGCACCAACTTTGTACATCGTGCCCGAGCTGACACAGGTTTGCCGATCGAAATCGTTTCGCCACGGGAAGAGATCAGGCTTGCGTTGGAAAGTTGCGCTTCTCTGGTTTGCCGAACAAAGCGGCGTGCCTTGCTGTTTGACATCGGCCGAGGATCCACCGATCTGGCTTGGGTTCGTGTTCCGGCCAACGACGATTCGACGCGTCGCATGCCGGAGTTAATCGGCTGTTATACGGTTCCGATCGGTGTCGCGACGCTTGCAGAACGGTGTAACGGGTGGTGTGAAACGAAACCCGGTTTTGCTCGTGTCGTGGAAGAGGTGCGGAGCCTGCTCGGACCCTTCGAGCAAACGCACCGAATTAGCCAGGAAATCCGGCAGGGAGGGGTTCGGTTGGTCGGAACCAGCGGTACAGTGACGACAGTGGCAGGAATGGCTCTGAAGCTGCAACGCTACCAGCGCACGTTAGTTGACGGCACAATCCTGTCACAGCGCTTATTCATGCGCGGTGTCGTTTCGATTCGCAGCCTTGGACGCGAGGGCTTGGCACAGCATCCGTGCGTTGGACCTGCTCGGGCGGATTTTATTCTTCCAGGCTGCGCAATTCTTTTGGCTATCGCCGCGATGTGGCCTGTGCAGGAACTTGCTGTGGCTGATCGCGGTCTACGTGAAGGTATGCTGCTTCAGCTGATTGAGTCCCACCGGAGGCGGCGACGCCGCACTAAGACGTGAGTCCCAGCTCTTTGCCACCTAATCGGCGCGGAGCTGTGCGCCTAAAATCGGCACGCAAGCATAGCCTTTCGTCGCAGCGATGGCTCGAGCGGCAACTGAACGATCCATATGTTCAAGCAGCAAAGGCGCAAGGATATCGCTCGCGCGCAGCTTTCAAGCTGATTGAGCTTGATGAGCGCTATAAATTGATCCGCGCCGGCGCGCGCGTGGTTGATCTGGGCGCAGCGCCAGGAGGATGGACGCAAGTCGCCCTGAAACGTGGTGCGGGGCGGGTCGTAGGTGTTGATTTGCTGCCGATCGAGCCCATCCCGGCCGCAACATTCCTGACTGGTGATTTTCAAGATGAGGAAGTTGAGAGGGAGTTACTTGCCGTACTAGGTGGTGCGGCAGATCTCGTCTTGTCAGATATGGCGCCAAATACCACCGGGCATGCGGCAACGGATCACCTGCGGATCTTGGCGCTGGCCGATTTAGCGCTGGCGTTTGCAGAGCAGGTACTTAGACCTGGCGGAGCATTTGTGACCAAATTATTCCAAGGCGGTGCCCAAGCGCCTATGCTGGCAACGTTAAAGCGACGGTTTTCTGTCGTTCGTCACGCGAAGCCGGGAGCTAGTCGAAAGGAAAGCCGAGAACTGTACCTGATCGCCAGCGGGTTTCGCGAGTGATCGAACATGTGGCCGGCGTAGTTCCAAAGTCCCGTGTCCCGCTGTCACGTTTGAATTTTTGCTGGTTTCAGTGGTGGCAGCAATGCCAGCGAGAGTTCTTTGAGTCGAGCCGCTGATATCGGTGCTGGGGCGCCCATCAACAGGTCTTCACCTTGCTGGGTGAGAGGGAACGGGATCACTTCACGCAAATTTGGTTCGCCGGCGAGCAACATGACGATTCGGTCAATGCCTGGCGCCGAGCCGCCATGCGGCGGCGCTCCGAAGCGAAAAGCGCTGAGCATCCCGCCAAAGCGCGCTTCCACTTCGTCTGGACCATATCCTGCGATCTCGAAAGCTCGCAACATAATATCCGGGCGATGGTTACGTATTGCTCCTGAAGAGAGTTCGACGCCGTTGCAGACAATGTCATATTGATAGGCTTTGATGCTCAGCGGGTCGACGCTGTTTAGCGCATCAAGCCCGCCTTGAGGCATTGAGAATGGGTTATGGCTGAAGTTGATCTGCCCCGTTTCCTCATCTCGCTCATACATCGGGAAATCAACAATCCAACAGAATTTGAACATGTTGTCATCGATTAACCCGAGGTCGTGGCCGATTTTCGTCCGAACGGAGCCTGCGAATTTTGCGGTATGAGCCGAATCGCCTGCGGCAAAAAAAACCGCATCACCGGCTTTTACACCTGCTGCTCTGCGGATGGCTTCAGCGCGATCGGATTCAAGTTTTTTTGCGATCGGTCCCTTCGCTCCTTCAGCTTCAAAAATAATATACCCGAGCCCACCAGCGCCTTCGGCTTTGGCCCATTCATTGAGCTTGTCAAAAAAACTTCGTGGTTGGTTGCCAACTCCGGGCGCCGGAATGGCGCGAACGACACCGCCAGTGGCGACGATATTCGCGAAAAGTGCAAAACCGGATGCTGTGAATATTTCGGTAACGTCAGCTATTTCAAGGGGATTGCGCAGATCCGGCTTATCAGACCCATATTTGAGCATCGCATCATCATACGAGATCCGTGGGAAAGGCCATTCATTGACCGATTTGCCATCCGCAAATTCCCGGAAGAGACCGCCGAGTACCGGCTCGATGGCGGCAAAGACATCGTCTTGGGTAACAAAACTCATCTCGAAATCAAGTTGGTAGAATTCGCCGGGTGCACGATCGGCACGGCTTGCCTCATCACGGAAACAGGGAGCGATCTGAAAATACCGGTCGAAGCCAGCGACCATCAGGAGCTGCTTGAACTGCTGTGGTGCCTGGGGCAGAGCATAAAATTTGCCTGGATGCAGTCTGGCGGGGACAAGAAAGTCCCGCGCTCCTTCGGGGCTTGATGCTGTAAGGATTGGCGTGGTGAATTCGGTAAAGCCTCGTTCTGTCATTTCCCGGCGGAGCCACGAGATGACATTGGCCCGGAGAAGCATATTCTGATGTAGTTTGTCGCGTCGCAGATCGAGATACCGATAACGGAGGCGAAGATCTTCGGGAAAATGGGCGTCGCCGGCCACTTGGATGGGCAGCACTTCAGCCATCGATTGGACCGTCAGCGCATGTACCCTGAGCTCGATTTCGCCCGTCGGCAATTTGGGGTTAACCGTTGTGGCCTCGCGGGCGACAACCGTTCCTGTGACCGTGATGACGCTTTCCACCCGGAGAGCTTCAGCCTGTGAGAAGACGGTCGAATCCGCAGCCGGGATTACGCATTGAGTAACCCCGAAGTGGTCCCGCAGATCCAAGAACAGCAGGCTGCCATGATCACGCTTGGCATTGATCCAGCCAGATAGCCGGACTGTGATGCCCGTATCGGCCGCACGGAGGGCGCCACAGTGATGGGTACGATATTCATGCATTGAGAGGACCGGTCCTGATTGAAATGATGGGCAAATGACTGGTGCCCCTCTTTCCTGTCAAGTCATCGCGTGCCAGTCAGCAACCATGAAACCGAAACCCATATTTCCCACTCCTGTCCTGATTACAACAACAAGTGAACTTGCCGCGGTGTGCGAGCGCTTGGCACAGGAGCCTTATGTTGCTGTCGATACCGAGTTCATGCGTGAACGGACCTATTATCCGGAGTTATGCATTGTTCAGATCGGCGGTGCCCGAGAAGTAGTCGTGATAGATGCGGAGGTCGAGGAGCTTGATTTGACCCCATTGGGCGCCTTGCTGTCGAATCCGAATGTCGTCAAAGTATTTCACGCGTGTCGCCAGGATATCGAAATTTTTCTGCTCAAGTTCGGCACCGTTCCTGCGCCCTTGTTCGATACTCAAGTTGCCGCGATGGTTGCAGGCTTTGGTGATCAGGTTGCCTACGATACCTTGGCATCGTCGTTGGTGGGCGGGAAGATCGATAAGGCACATCGATTCTCTGACTGGCAGGCGAGGCCGCTGTCTCCGGCGCAGATCAACTATGCGGCTGCTGACGTCACTTGGTTGCGGCTGGTGTACGAAGTTCTTCGTGAACGGCTGTTGCGCGATTCTCGGATGGAGTGGGTTGCCGAGGAGGCAGCGACTTTGGCCGATCCCGCCACCTATCGTACGGATCCTGAGAATGCCTGGCGCCGGTTAAAGTTCCGCGGTGGAAGCGCGCGACAATTTGCAATCATTCAAGCAGTTGCAGCATGGCGTGAGCGCGAGGCGATGCGGATAAATGTCCCACGCCAGAGGATCATAAAAGATGAGCAAATTCCAGAGCTTGCGGCGATTGCTCCAACTGATATCGAGGGATTAACCCGGGTCCGCGGCATCGGTCGGGGCTTTGCAGAGGGGAGGGTAGCGCAGTCTTTGCTTGCGGTCATTGCTGCAGCGAAATCAATCCCGGAGCCCAGCTTGCCAATGTTGCCTCGCGCTAGCGACTCTGCAAAATCATCTCCGGGACTAGTAGCATTGCTTAAAGTTCTGCTCGCGGAGCGAGCTAGCTTTCATCATGTTGCCGCTCGACTGATTGCGTCGTCGGATGACATCGACCGCTTGGCCAGTGAGGAAGCACCTGACCTTCCGTGTTTGTCGGGTTGGCGCGCTGAATTGTTCGGCGCTGATGCTATGCGGCTGAAGACCGGGAAGGTGGCCCTCCGAGCGCGTGGAAAGCGGGTGGAAGTTGTTGAACTCCCGAATTGATGCCGGAGGCCTAATACATATGCTGTCCGCCGTTGATCGATATTGTTGAACCCGTAACGAAATCCGCTTCGTCTGCAGTGAGAAACACGACGCCACGGGCGATATCGTTGGCTTTGCCGAGACGCCCGACTGGAATCCTTGTGACGATTTTTTTAAGGACATCAGGAGGGACTGCTCTCACCATGTCGGTGTCGATATAGCCCGGCGCAATGGCGTTTACGGTAATGCCGAAACGAGCGCCTTCCTGGGCTAGCGCCTTGGTGAAACCGTGAATACCGGATTTCGCCGCTGCGTAGTTGACTTGGCCATATTGCCCTGCCTGGCCATTGATGCTGCCAATATTGACAATACGTCCGAACTGCCTGTTCTTCATTCCATCAAAGGTGGCCTTACATAAATTGAAGCATGAACCAAGATTAGTATCGATTACGATCTCCCACATATCGCGCGTCATTCCCGTTATCGTCGCATCTCGGGTAATTCCGGCATTATTAACCAGGATTTCAATCGGGCCGAGGCGGTTGGTGATCGACCGCACTGCATCAATCGTCTGCCCATAATCACTGGCATCAAATTTAATAGTTTCGATGCCGTGGACAGCGGTAAAGTTTTCTGCCGCGGTCTTATTGCCAATATAGGTTGCGATGACTGTGCGCCCGGCTGTTTTCAATGCGGCACTAATAGCTTCTCCGATGCCCCGCGTACCACCGGTAACCAGCGCGACTCGTGACATTTGAACTCCTTCCCATTTTGGCGGACAAGCAGGACAGTGTTCGCGCGAATGGGGCGATTGGTCTACGTATTAACTTAAATTATCCCCAGGTGGTAATCCCGGCACGCTTAGCCATCGCATCGACCACGCCAAGCCATGCGAGGAACGGAAGAAAAGGCGCAAAAGCGATTGCAATTTTTGCGTTCCCATTGAGGTGGGTGAACACAACCACCATAGCGCCGCCAAAGATTGCAAATCCCCAGTAGACGATCGCGATCAGTCTCGCGTCCATGCCTGCCCGGTGAGCGACCTGATAAAGGTGGCCTCGATGAGCTTGGGCGAGGTTATGACCGGCGATTGCTCGGCGCACGAGCGTAAAAACAACATCCAGGAACACTCCAGAGAGTAATAACGGGACAACCATGAACGATAAGGAGACATGTTCATAGTGCGTCGCCGCGATGCCTAGAAGTGAAAGGAGAAAACCGCAGAACTGGCTGCCAACGTCCCCCATAAAGATGCGTGCCCGTGGATAATTGAAGGGCAGAAATCCCGCGACACCTCCGGCAAGAAGGAGGGATGTTGTATAAACAAAGAAACCCCCATGAATCCCGGCGATTCCAGCGAGAAATAGGCAGGCAATAAGCGTTGTGCCCGCGGCCAGCCCATCCAGCCCATCGATGAAATTCATTGCATTGGTGACGAATAGTATCCAGAGCGTTGAGATAATGGGCGCAGCCAGACCCAAGTAAACAGGGCCGACCAGCGGTAAGTCGAAGCGGCGTGCGGATAACCCCACGGCCACGGCCGCCAAGGCGGCGACTAACTGTGCTCCGAGCTTCACTGCGAAAGGAAAATCATAGACATCATCGAGGAAGGAGACGGCGGCGATCAGAATCGCAGCAACGATAACGCCGAGGAACAATGGCGAGGCGAGGCGCGAAACTTGGCCGTACCGGTAGAGTAGGATGATCCCGAGCAAAAATGCGGCAACGATTCCGATTCCGCCGGATTTCGGGGTCGTTCGTGTGTGGGCCTTGCGCGCATCAGGGTGATCTGGCACGCCAACGGCAATCATGACCCGTACGACAGCGGCAGAAAACATTGCCAAGCCGGCGAACAACGCCAGGTGCCGCGGCAAAGCGAGCGCAGCGAATGTCGGGTGGGCGATATATGGAACGCCATGCATTACGCAGATCCCCCGTGCGTATTGGGTATCAATGACGACCACGAATGCAAGTTTACGGCAATTTCATTATGACTTGGCATCGATGTCTGCTTGCGAGGCCAATCGGTGATCTGTCTCGTCGGTTAGAAGGAATGGTCCGCGAGCCAGCGCCTTTCGCCTGCAGTCTGCAGCTGCGCCGTCTCTAGGTGGTTTCGACGGGTTCGCCGGTACCATCCGTGGTCTCAGCATCATGCTGGATCTTTGCAAGCAAATTGTTGATTTCCGCTTGGTTGAATTCGCTGACCTTCGTGATCTGATCTGCCAAGACGGAGCATCTTTCTCCTGTGGCTTCGACGAAACCGCCCGATACAAGGAAGCGGTCAACAATCACACTTCCTTCGTAAAGCTCAATGAGGCCACGTCGCAGGGTTGTAATCAGGGGAGAGTGGTCGGGTAAAATACCGAGGTCGCCTTCGGAACCCGGGACTACAGCCATATCCACGGAGCGAGCTAGTATCAATCGCTCTGGACTGATGATTTCGAATGCAAGGCTCATAACGGAATCATACCGTCGTACTCAGATGTTCAGCTTTCTTTACAGCATCTTCGATCGTGCCAACCATATAAAACGCCGCTTCGGGCAAATGATCATATTCGCCAGCGCAGATCGCCTTGAAGCTTCGTACCGTATCTGCGATCGGGACAAAAATGCCGGGCGAACCTGTAAAAACTTCTGCGACGTGGAACGGCTGAGACAGGAACCTCTCGATTTTGCGGGCCCGTGCTACAACAAGTTTGTCGTCTTCCGACAGTTCGTCCATCCCGAGAATCGCGATGATGTCCTGCAACGATTTATAGGTTTGCAGTATCCGTTGCACTTCACGGGCAACCTTGTAGTGCTCCTCGCCGACGATTGCGGCATCGAGTGACCGTGATGTCGAATCCAATGGGTCAACAGCGGGATAAATGCCTTTTTCAGAGATGGCGCGATTCAGTACGGTCGTTGCATCAAGGTGTGCAAAGGATGTCGCTGGTGCAGGGTCCGTTAAATCATCCGCCGGCACGTAGATGGCCTGCACGGAGGTAATAGACCCCTTTTTTGTCGAAGTGATACGCTCTTGCAACGTTCCCATGTCGGTCGCCAGCGTTGGCTGATAACCGACGGCCGACGGGATGCGGCCCAGCAGTGCTGAGACTTCTGCGCCGGCTTGGGTAAAGCGAAAGATGTTATCAACGAAGAACAGAACATCCTGATGTTCTTCATCCCGGAAATATTCTGCAAGTGTAAGACCAGACAACCCGACGCGCATGCGCGCTCCGGGAGGTTCATTCATCTGGCCGTAGACCAAAGCAACCTTGGAGCCTTCAGTTGTATCCTTGCCGAGTCTGATAACACCCGCATCAATCATCTCGTGATATAGATCGTTCCCTTCGCGAGTCCGTTCTCCAACGCCGGCGAACACCGAGACGCCACCATGGGCTTTAGCGATATTATTGATTAACTCCTGAATCAGCACGGTCTTCCCGACGCCCGCCCCTCCAAAGAGACCGATTTTTCCACCTTTCAGATAAGGAGCCAGTAAGTCAACGACCTTGATGCCAGTAACGAGGATTTCTGCAGAAGTCGATTGTTCTTCAAAGCTTGGGGCATCCCGGTGGATAGGAGAAGACATTTTTGCGGATACTGGTCCACGCTCGTCAACTGGTTCGCCGATAACGTTCAGGATTCGTCCGAGGGTTTCTGGGCCTACGGGAACGTGGATGGGATTACCGGTATCCGTAACTTCGCCCCCTCGGGCCAACCCGTCAGTACTATCCATTGCGATGCATCGTACGGTTCGTTCACCGATTTCCTGGGCAACTTCGAGAACCAACCGGCGCTCGCCGATTTTTGTTTCCAGCGCGTTTAGAATGAGTGGTAGTTCACCGTCGAACTGCACATCGACGACTGGGCCCATGATCTGGGTGATCCTGCCGGTTGCGTTTTTTGCCATAGTCTGGATCCCTTTTCCGTCGATGATCAAGCTCAAAGCGCTTCTGCACCAGAGATAATCTCGATTAATTCCTTGGTAATGTTGGCCTGTCTGGTACGATTATAGTTAAGCGTCAGTCGATTGATCATATCACCCGCGTTACGGGTCGCGTTATCCATCGCGGTCATACGCGCCCCTTGTTCGCCTGCGGCACTTTCTAAGAGAGTCCGGTAGATCTGGATCGCTAAGTAACGCGGTAGGAGCGCAGCCAAGACACTGCCGTCTTCCGGCTCGATTTCATATTTGCCGTCGCGTAATTCACCGGGTTTTCCTGCAATGTCGTTGGCATCTTTGATCGCGGTGCTTTCGATATCTGGCGATAGCGTAGGGATGAGGGTCAACTCGGCGACGCGCTGGAAAATTACAGAAACAAACCGATTGTAGATAATGGTACAGATATCGAACGCACCGCGATCAAATTCGGCGATGATTCGCTGGGCAATTGCTTCAGCATCCGCGAATTCTATCGACTTCTTTCCAACGAAACTGATGTCGGCGACAATGCGGTCGGCGAGATCTCGTCGCAAATAATCCCGTCCTTTGCGACCGACCGTGAACAATTTGACTTGCTTGCCAGCTCCTTCAAGTTCGCGGGTACGAAGGCGTACCGCGCGGCCCACCTGCGCATTGAATGGTCCCGCCAGGCCGCGGTCCGCAGTGATAACAACCAGGAGATGAGTCGCACTTGCGCCGGTACCTACGAGCAGGGGAGGCGCATTCGGGTTGCCGCTGGCATCATGCGTCAGAGAGGACAAGATTTCAGTTACCCTTGCAGCGTAGGGGCGCGCTGCATCGGCCTGCGCTTGGGCGCGCCGCAGCTTGGCCGCGGCGACCATCTTCATCGCTTTGGTGATTTTTTGCGTCGATTTGACGCTGGCAATCCGATTTCGGAGCGTTTTCAGACTAGGCATGACGGCGCGGCGCCCTCAGGCAAAGGTTTTCAGGAACGCTTCAATGAAAGCGGTCAGTTTTGTTTCGGTGTCCTTCTTGATTTCGAGATCGGTACGGATCGCATCAAGAATTTCGGGGGCGCGAGCGCTGATCTCGGACAGTAATTGGCTTTCGAAATCGCCGATACGGGCGACTTCGATGCCATCAAGGTAACCGCGTGTCCCAGTAAAAATGGAGATAACTTGCGCTTCGACCGGCATTGGGCTGAACTGGGGTTGCTTGAGCAACTCTGTCAAACGTGCGCCACGAGCAAGAAGTTTCTGCGTGGCGGCATCAAGGTCGGAGGAAAACTGCGCAAACGCAGCCATCTCGCGATATTGCGCAAGATCGAGCTTGATTCTGCCAGCGACCTGCTTCATAGCTTTGATTTGTGCCGCAGAACCAACGCGTGACACGGAATTACCAACGTTCACGGCTGGTCGAACACCTTTGAAGAACAGCTCGGTCTCCAGGAATATCTGTCCGTCGGTGATTGAAATAACGTTAGTCGGGATGTAAGCGGCAATGTCACCTGCTTGCGTTTCAATGACCGGCAGAGCGGTAAGGCTACCAGCGCCAAATTCCTCGGACATTTTTGCGGCGCGTTCAAGAAGGCGCGAATGGAGATAAAAAACGTCGCCAGGATATGCCTCGCGCCCCGGTGGGCGTCGTAGCAGCAAAGACATCTGTCGGTAAGCTACAGCCTGCTTCGAAAGATCATCGTAGAAGATTACCGCGTGCATGCCATTGTCGCGAAAATACTCGCCCATCGCGCAGCCGGCATAGGGGGCCAGAAATTGCATCGGTGCGGGGTCAGAGGCGGTAGCGGCGACGACGGTGCAATAGTCCATACCGCCGTTTTCTTCCAGAATTCGAACCAACTGAGCTACACTTGATCGCTTTTGGCCTATCGCGACATAGATGCAGTAAAGCTTTTTGCTCTCGTCGGTGCCGGCATGGGCGGCTTTTTGGTTTAGGATTGTATCGATAATAAGCGCAGTCTTGCCGGTTTGGCGGTCACCGATGATGAGTTCGCGCTGCCCGCGACCGATCGGGATCAACGCATCAATGGCCTTGATTCCTGTCTGTACCGGTTCATGAACGGATTTGCGAGGAATGATACCAGGCGCTTTTACCTCGACCCGACGGCGTTCAGAGCCTTCAATCGGTCCCTTGCCGTCGATAGGATTGCCAAGCGCATCGACTACTCGGCCCAAAAGTCCCTTACCTACAGGCACATCAACGATACCACTGGTGCGAACGACCGTATCGCCTTCGCGGATAGCTCGATCTTCACCAAATATGACGACCCCGACGTTGTCGATCTCGAGATTGAGAGCCATGCCTTTTACGCCGGCGCTCGGAAACTCGACCAGTTCGCCAGACATTACGTTGCCTAGACCTGAGACGCGGGCAATGCCATCTCCAACCGAAAGCACTAAGCCGGTTTCGCTGACATTTATTTCAGCATCAAAATTGGCGATTTGTCGTTTTAGAATCTCGGAGATTTCGGCGGGACGGATCTCCATCTCAGGCAGCTCCCTTCATCACATGGCCCAGGCGTTGCAGGCGCGATTTCAGACTGGTGTCGTATAGGCGTGAATCGATCTTTACGACCAGCCCGCCGAGCAACGTTGGATCAACATGTTCGTTAATTTGGACACGGCCGTAACCTACCTCGGCGAGGCGTGCTGCGAGCTGTGCGCGTTGCGCTGCTGATAGAGGGTGAGCGGTCGCCACATCGGCGGTCGCGATACCGCGCCTCTTCGCAGCGTAGGCAATGAAACCCGAAATCAGCTGGGGCAGTTCGCTAATTCTGCGGTTGGCGATTACGGTCAGTACGTAGCGGCGGACCAAGTCAGAACAACCTTGAGACTGCAGGATCTTAGACATGGCTGCACTAGCATCCACCAAAGGTACTGTCCGGCTGCCAATCAAGTAGCGTAGTGGCCTGGATTCATCGATCATTTGACGCAGAGTGCGCAACTCGTTCGTTACCTGATCAAGCATTTTCGCATCGTCAGCTAACGCGTACAGCGCGACAGCGTAGCGCTCGGCAAGATTGGAGATTTTTTCCGTACTTAGGTCGGCCGTTGTCACGCGTTTCGTCCCGTTGCATTCGCGGTCGATAAATTAAAAATAACCAGGATGTTTGGTAGCCAAAATCCGGGCAAAAAACCCTGTCCGCCCGGACGGACGGCGAGGGGTCGCCTAGCATAGGGGGCATGGACGCGCAACCGCCTCACAGAAACGAGATCGGATCGATATCAATGGTGACATGGACAGCGAGAGGGAGGGGTACCTGGTTCAGCCATTCCCGTATAAAGTGCTGGATGGCAAGCTTGCGTCCTGCTCGGAGCAGGAAACGCCAGCGATGCTGCCCGCGGAGTAATGAAATGGGGGCGGGGGCTGGGCCAAGAATGTCCAAGCCGGGGGAGTTTGGGGACTGCTGGGCCATGTTACGGGCCGCTTGCGCTGCGACGTCGGGATCTTTTGCGCTAATGATCAGCGCTGCGAGCCGACCGAACGGCGGCCAGCCGCCAGGCTGCCGGAGCGCCGCTTCAGCGGCACGAAACTTTTTAAGGTCGCCGGACACCAGCGCTTCAATTACTGGATGGTCGGGATGGTAGGTTTGCAGCAAAGCTGACCCCGCACGAACGGCTCGACCGGCCCGGCCCGAAACTTGGTGCAACAATTGGGAGCTGCGCTCAGCAGCGCGCAAATCGCCGCCTGAGAGGCCGAGGTCTGCGTCGACGACCCCGACCAATGTGAGATTGGGGAAATGCCAACCTTTTGCGATCATTTGTGTGCCGATTATTACATCGACGTCGCCCGCCTCTATTGCGCGCACAGATTCGGCAGCGTGTTCCTGCGTGGAGATCAGGTCGCTGGTCATCACTAGGCGTCTGGCCTGTGGCAATGCGGTTGCGATTTCTTCGTCGATTCGCTCGACGCCAGGCCCGATTGCTGTCAGAGTGTCAGTTGCATAGCATGCAGGGCACGTAGCGGGCTGCGCCTGTTGATGGCCGCAATGATGACACAGCAGCACTCCCCGCCGGCGGTGCGCGACCAGCCATGCCGCGCAATTCGGACAGGTAACTCGATGCCCGCACGCACGGCACAGCATCAAGGGTGCGTATCCCCGCCGATTCAGGAACAGCATGGCTTGCTCGCCACGCGAGATTATCGACGCGATTTGATCGACCAGGGGCGCGGATAGAAAATGCCCTCGCGGCGGCTGATGAATTCGCATGTCGAGGGCACTTATTTGTGGTGGCAGTGCACCGCCATGACGCGATTTTAAAACGTGGTGATGGTAACGTCCCGCTTGCGCATTGACCCACGATTCAAGTGAAGGTGTTGCTGACGCCAAGATTACCGCCGCGCTGGCGAGCCGTGCCCGAACCACAGCCATGTCCCTGGCATGATAAATGACGCCTTCCTCTTGCTTGTAGGCGGTATCGTGCTCCTCGTCCACCACAATTGCCCCAAGTGCAGGAAACGGCAGGAAAAGCGCCGAGCGCGCGCCAACAATGAGCCCAGCATCGCCTGAGGTGATTTGATGGAAGGCGCGACGCCGTTGCGAGTGCGTCAGCGACGAGTGCCAGACAGTGGGATCTGCGCCGAAACGTTCGCCGATTCGTGCCGTGAACTGGGCTGATAGCGCAATTTCTGGGAGGAGTATCAGGGCTTGCCGCCCCGCAAGTAGCGCTTCGGCGACAGCCTCGAGGTAGGTTTCAGTCTTTCCTGCACCGGTCACACCTTCCAGCAACGTCACGGAGAATGTTTGGGATCTGACGGCTGATCTTAAGTCGCCAGCAATGGTAGCCTGCTGTGCCGACAAAACAGGTGCAGGATGGGAGGGATTTAACTTGGTTGGTGCCTCTGACTGCACATGAGGTATCAGGAAGCCAGAGTTAGCCATGGCACGGATGACGTCGGTCGATACCCGTGAGGCCTTAGCCAATGTCGCGGTATCTGCTGCCCCAATTGCGGCAAGGCTCGCTAGGACGCGCTTGCGTGCCTCGGTTACCCGGGCAGAAATGGAGCCTTCGCGCCATAGTGTGCGTGTTTGTGGGCGCTCCAAAAGGCTGGGCTTGAGCGCTAATGCAAGTACCGAGCCGCGTGGCGCCATCGTGTAGTCTGCCACCCAGTCGACAAAACGCCGCAGGTCTTCCGGTAAACCTGGCGCGTCAAGTTTCGCAATAATATGTTTTAGTTTCAGTGCCTTCCGTTGTGTTTCGGAAGCCGTATCCCAGACTGATCCTGTTACCCGCCGTGCTCCTAGCGGCACAACCACAACATCCCCCGCCTTCACGGACATTCCTTCCGGGACTGCATAGCTGAAGAGCTGGTTGACGGCGTAAGGCAGAAGGATCGATGCGCGATCGCTCAGTTTGCGGGATCTCCTTAAACATTAAAGCGGAACAAAAGAACATCACCATCTTGGACGACGTAGTCCCGCCCTTCGATTCTGAGTTTCCCCGCTTCGCGGGCGCCGGCCTGTCCGGCGAATTCGACATAATCGGTATAGGCGACTGTTTCGCAAGCGATGAAACCGCGTTCGAAATCGCCATGGATGGCGCCAGCAGCCTGAGGCGCACGTGTGCCCCGTGTAATCGTCCATGCACGAGTTTCCTTCGGGCCGGCCGTAAAATAGGTGACCAAGCCAAGGAGATCATAGCCGGCACGGATCACGCGATCGAGTCCGGAGTCGGTGAGGCCGAGGCCGGCAAGGAACTCGCCGCGTTCATCGGCGGGCAATTGTGCGACCTCTGATTCAATCGCAGCAGAGATCACAACGTGGCCCGCCCCGTGGTTCCGGGCCATGGCGGCAACGCGAGCAGACTGGTCATTGCCGACGGCCGCCGCGTTTTCCTCAACATTACAAACATACAGGACTGGCTTTGTCGTGAGCAGATTAAATCGGCGGATCGCTTCTTCTTGTCCTTTTTGTATGGCATTGCGTGCCGGTTGGCCAGATTCTAACGCGGCCAGAATTGGTTCAAATAACGAGAGCTCGGCTGAGGCGCTCCTGTCGCCGCCACGGGCTTTCTTCAGCAAATTCGGTACTCTTTTTTGGGCGGTTTCGAGATCGGCAAGCATCAGCTCGGTTTCTACCGTTTCCGCGTCGCGAATCGGATCAATACTACCTTCCACGTGGGCGACGTCATCATTTTTGAAGCAGCGCAATACGTGGACGATTGCATCCACCTCGCGGATGTTCGCCAGGAACTGGTTTCCCAAACCTTCACCTTTTGCTGCACCGCGTACCAGTCCGGCGATGTCCACGAACTCCAGGGCCGTCGGCGTGATTTTTGCTGACTTTTCGATTTTCGCCAGCACCTCAAGACGAGAGTCCGGTACAGCCACGCGACCTATGTTGGGTTCAATCGTGCAAAACGGGTAATTAGCTGCCTGGGCTACGACGGTCGCTGTCAGAGCGTTAAAAAGTGTGGATTTGCCAACGTTCGGCAGGCCAACGATGCCGCAATTGAAGCCCATTTTCAGGATACATCCTTCGTCAACAACGCCACTTTCGTCATGAAATTCTCAGGTTTTCCTTCAACAAGGAGCGGAACGGATTTGGACACCGCTTCCAACATCGGGATCAACCAATCCTCCTCGGAGGGTGTGAAATTGCCAAGAACATGAGATGTGACGCGTGATCTGTCTCGTGGATGCCCGATTCCGAGGCGGACACGCCAATAGTCAGGCGCAGCGAGACACCGATCGATGCTGCGCAGACCGTTGTGGCCTGCAGCGCTACCACCGCGCTTTACCCGCACTTTGCCGGGAGCCAGGTCAATATCGTCGTGAAACACAGTAATTGCCTCCGGCGGCAGCTTGAAAAAACCCACTGCCGACTGCACTGCGCTGCCTGAATCGTTCATGTAGGTCAGGGGCTTGAGCGCAATAATCTTAACCCCGTGGATGGTGCCATCTGCGATAGCCGCGCGGAAGCGGTGTCGCCACGGTGTAAAACGGTGACGATCGGCGATCACGTCGAGAGCCATGAAACCGATATTGTGCCGATGTCGAGCCATTCCCGGTTCGGGATTGCCGAGGCCGACCCAGAGTAGCACGGCGAACCTGAGTCGGTCTTATTTCTTTGCCGCCGGCTTGGCCGGGGCAGCCTTAGCACTTGCGGCTCCTTTTGTCGGAGCGGCCGGAGTTGCAGCAGTCGGTTCGACCGATACTTCGGTAATCACCGTCGGTGGCGCGACTGTCGCTATCACGAAATCGCGGTCAGTAATCGACGGACGTGTGTCTTCTGTGCCTCTCAGGTCATGCCAGCGAATGTTATCGTTGATGTCTAATGGACCGAGGTCAGCTTCGAACCGATCAGGAATACGATCGGGGTCACACAACACTTCTACGGAGTGCCTCACGACGTTGAGAACGCCGCCGCGTTTCAACCCAACTGAAATCGACTCATTGAGAAACACAACTTGTACCGCAACACGCACCGGTTCGCCTGGAGCAAGACGCTGAAAGTCGACGTGTTCCGGCTGGTCGGTTACGGGGTGAAACTGGACGTCGCGCATAAGTGCACGAGTTTTGTCGCTGCCTATGTCAATTTCATAAAGTCGCGAACGCCAGCCGCCACGCTTCAACTCTCGCATCACCACCCGAGGGTCCAGCGCGATAAGGGTTGGCTCTTGCTTGGCCCCGTAAATGACCGCGGGTATTTTTCCCGTGCGCCGCGTCGCCCGCGCCACCCCCTTGCCGGCTCGCGCGCGACCTTCGGCCTGAATTGTTTCAAAGTTGGCCATGATCCGCTCCTGTTGCAATACAAAAAGCCGGCCTCCAGGGGTGCCGGCAGCAGCGAGATAGCTGATCAGATCGAGATCGGCAAGAACGCGTCAGCACCGCACCGTTTTCATGCCTGCTCGGTCGACGACAAGCCATCGAAGCAACGCGAGACGCGGCCGACCCGACGAGAGGCCACGATGCTGTGGGGGCTGGGGTCAGCCTATGAGGACGTCCGGGCATTAACCACGATTTCGCTGAAAAGGTCTCGCAGGATCTTCTGCCCCTACTAGGTTCTCTGAGCGGGGCACAGGTAACGCTAAACGCCGCGTCGGGAAGCGCACTGCGCGGCTGGATCGAGGTGGAGGTCCGGGCGGGAATCGAACCCACATTCGCGGATTTGCAGTCCGCTGCATCACCACTCTGCCACCGGACCTCGTGTCAAACATCCTTATCGGCAGCGTCGCCTACAAGGTCAAGGGCGTACCGTTTTGCGGGCAGGGCAAACTCGCTCTATAGGGGGACAGCAACGTTCCTAAGCTCCCCTAGCAGAGGCATTCGAATGACGGACCAGGAAACATATTTCCAAAAGGCTCGTGCACTGATGGTTGAAACCCAGATTCGACCCAACGACATCGTTGAGCCGAACCTTATTGGCGCCCTTCGTACGCTGCGCCGTGAGGCGTTTTTGCCCGAACCGCTGCGCGCATCCGCGTATATCGATGCGGACATCTGTTTGCCTAATGGGCGTGTGATGTTGGCTCCGCTTACGATCGCCCGCTTGATTCATGCGGCATCAGTTCGCCCCGGAGACCGGGCGCTGGTTGTTGGCTCGGGCACTGGATACGGTGCTGCAGTTCTTGTGCGTTGCGGTGCAGCCGTAACGGCGCTGGAGAGCGATTCCGAACTTCGTTCGGTCGCGGAGGGTGCTTTCTTGTCCGAATCCGTCGATGTCAGATTCATTGATGGCCCGCTTAGCGCAGGTGATCCGGAAGGCGCACCCTATGACCTTATCCTCATCGAAGGTAAGATCGACGTTGTTCCAACCAGTTTTGCGGCACAGATTTCTCCGCGTGGGCGGCTGGTCACCATTATGGCTGAGCGCAACGTTGGGCGCATCGTCGTAGCTGAGGCATTGCCAGCCGGCCGCTTCGCCTATCGTTTTGTCGCGGATGCCAACACCGGCTGGTTGCCGGGCTTCGTCAAGGCGTCGGAATTCGTGTTTTAATGCGTTGCCACCCGAACCGCCTATTATGGGCATCCGTTGCTGCCCTGTATATGACGCCAGCGCTTGCTTTTGGACAGCAGACTCGGCCAGGAACTCTCACCGAGGCACTTGCGGCGGCCTACGCCAATAATCCGGTATTGCAACAACAACGCGCCAATCTGCGTGCGACTGACGAAACGGTGCCGAGGGCACTCTCAGGTTGGCGACCAACCGTGACAATTAACGGCACGATAGGGCATCTTTCTGGGTTGAACAGTGAAGCATTCCCCGGGACGAACGCTGTGACTGGGCAAACCTATCTACAACATTTTAGGACTTCGGAACTGCGAAACGAAGCGGCGGGTGAATTAACTGTGACCGAGCCGATTTTTAACAGCGGTGAGACCCTGGCAAAAACGGGCGAGGCAAAGAACAATGTATATGCCGCGCGGGCACAACTCCTCGCAGCTGAGCAAAAGGTATTCGCCGATGTCGTTAACGCTTACGTCGTGGTTCTGACGAACCGGCAGATTTTAGCTCTCGACCGCAGTGATCGAGCTGTTTTGAAGGAGCAACTGCAGGCGGTCGAGGATCAATATCGTGTTGGTGACCAGACGGAAACATCCGTTGCTCAGGCTCGCGCAGCACTTGCGCAGGCGGATGCACAGGTTCGGATTGCCGCCGGCAGTCTAAAGATTGCCAATGACAATTTTCGCCAATATGTGGGCGCTTATCCAGCGCGGGAGTTAAGGCCGCCCCAACCCCTAGCTTTGCCTGTTCATTCGAAATCGGCGTTAATCAAGATGGCAGCCATCAACAATCCAAGCGTGGTCGCTGCCTTGTTTGCCGAGAACGCAGCGAAGGAAGCGGTGAACGTCACTGTTGCTGCTTTGGGACCGCAAGTTTCGGTGTCCGCTTCAGCATTCGATAATTCGGGGGTCGGGGGACCACACACGAGATCGAACGGTGGGGATGTATTGGCTAATTTGACGATTCCCTTGTATCAAGGAGGGGCGGAATTTGCGGCGATCCGAGAAGCACGCGATAAACTGCAAGCTGCCTATTCTGGCACCGTAAATGCCCAACGCCAGTCAGTTGTCCAGGCGGTTCAGTCATGGGAATCGCTACAGTCGTCGAAAGCCACCGTCAAAAGCCTCAAAGAACAAGTTCGGGCCGACGCGATTGCCCTCGAAGGAACCGAGCGACAGGAGATTGTTGGGACATCGACCACGCTTGATGTTCTGAACGCCCAGCAGCTATTGCTCCAAGCGCAAACCCAGCAGATTGAGAATGTCGGTAATATTGTGATTAACTCGTACGCGGTTGTCGCAGCCATGGGTCGTCTCACCGCAGAGGACCTTGACTTGCCGGTCCATCATTATGACGACCTTAAATATTACCGGGCGGTGAAAGACTCCTTGTTTGGCGAAGGCAACGCAGCGTATGAGGGCGTTGGGATTTCTCCGAACGGAGACTTATTGGAGGACCGACGCCCAAAAGAGGCCCAGTAGGAGCGAGGAATGAGTGTCCCGGACCAACCGATGAACGCCGAGCCGACGATGGATGAGATCCTGGCATCGATCCGCAGTATGCTAAAGGACGATCATCAGTCGGCGGTTGCGTCGGGTGACGATCTGTCGGGCCATGAGCCTCAGATCGATCTTGACGTTTCGATGGTCGATAACTCAGGGTCCGAACGGACCGGTGAGTTGGCGCGTCCGGCGTCTTACGAGCCTTTCGGCGCAATGGCGACGACGCACAGTGAAGCTTTATCATCCCGCAAGGATTCAAACGTGAGCACCGATTCATCCGCTAAGACAGATCATGATTCTGACTATCCATCTGATTCAGAATTCTCACCCCCGACCGAGCACCAACGTCAAATGATTCAGTCTCAGGAGGTTTCGCGTCACTCGTTGTCAGGTGAGGGCATACAAAGCCCCGAATCAATAGTAGGCGAACAGGCTGCAAGCGAGTCTGGGCGACTACTTGGCACTTTGGTGAATTCATTGGCCAGGCAGCGCAACGTGGCCGTTTCCCGCGGCGGACCCTTGCTTGAGGATATTGTGCGCGAAGAATTGCGTCCATTGCTGAAAGCATGGCTGGATTCAAATTTGCCTGGTTTGGTCGAGAGGCTGGTACGCGCTGAAATTGAGCGTCTTATTGAACGAGCCGATCACTGAGCTCTTGCTGCATCGGGTAGGACCCGACTGGAGCTCTCATTTCGCCGTTTCCCACATATCTCTTTCGGGGGCCGGCTGACCGCAAGTATTGAACAAGTGATATCATGACGCTCGAGAAAAATTACGACCCAAAGGCGTTTGAAGCTTCGATATATGAGAAATGGGAGCAGAACGGTGGTTTTGCTGCCGACCCGTCGAGCAGCTCGACACCTTTTGTTGTTATGATTCCCCCTCCAAACGTCACTGGCAGTTTGCATGTCGGCCACGCTTTGAACATGACCCTCCAGGATGTTTTGGTCCGTTTTCGCCGAATGCAGGGGCGTGATGTGCTTTGGCAACCCGGTACCGACCACGCCGGAATTGCTACGCAGTTGATGGTAGAACGCGAGCTCATCCGCGAAGGAAGCTCACGTGAGGCTATTGGCCGCCCAGATTTTCTGGAACGAGTCTGGCAGTGGAAGCACCAGCAAGGCCATGCGATCACGAGCCAGCTGCGGCGGCTTGGCGCGTCTCCAGACTGGTCACGCGAACGTTTTACCATGGATGAAGGATTGTCGCGCGCCGTCGTCCGAACATTTAACCTGTTGTACCGGGATGGACTGATTTACCGGGCCCGGCGCTTAGTAAATTGGGACCCCAAGTTCGGGTCTGCGATTTCGGACCTCGAAGTCGAGATGCGCGAGGTCAATGGTAACCTGTGGTACGTGCGGTATCCAGTTGCAGACAGTGAGCAAGTGATCGTCGTGGCAACAACCAGGCCAGAAACCATGTTGGGTGACGTGGCAGTTGCGGTGCATCCTGAGGACGATCGCTATCGTGATTTCATCGGGAAGCACGTGGTCGTGCCGATCACTGGCCGCAAGATCCAGATTATTGCCGATCGGCATTCGGATCCTGAAAAGGGTACGGGAGCCGTGAAGATCACTCCGGCCCATGACTTTAATGATTTCGCCGTTGGCCAGAGGCATGATCTTCCAGCGCCTTCGGTTCTAGATAAAAAGGGGCGGATTACACTTTCAGAAATCCGGACCGAATGTCAGTCTGAGAACCCTTTGTTCCTGGAGGGGCTAAACGGGCTCGATCGGTTTGAGGCGCGGCACCGCATCGTTGAACAGCTTGACGCTCTCAACATGCTGGAGCGCGTCGAGGCCCACCTTCATGCCGTACCATACGGCGACCGCTCGGGCGTACCGATTGAACCGCTGCTTACCGACCAATGGTTCTGCAATGCTGCCGAACTGGCGAAGCCGGCCATTGCAGCAGTTGAACAAGGTCAGATCACTTTCGTCCCAAAGCAATGGGAAAACACGTATTTTTCATGGATGCGCTCGATCGAACCGTGGTGCATTTCACGCCAGCTCTGGTGGGGGCACAGAATACCCGCTTGGTTCGGGCCAGACGGCGCCATCTTCGTTGCCGAGTCGACCACGACTGCTTACGAGCAAGCTGCACAGCATTATGGGCATGATGTGCATCTGACACAGGATGAGGATGTTCTCGATACGTGGTTTAGCTCGGCTCTTTGGCCTTTTTCTACGCTTGGCTGGCCGGACCTTAAACCGGAACTCGCGCGCTACTACCCAGGGGATGTGCTAGTCAGCGGTTTCGACATCATTTTCTTCTGGGTTGCCCGAATGATCATGATGGGACTGTATGTGATGGGGAAAGAGCCATTTCATACGGTCTATATGCACGGTCTTGTGCGTGACGAGCGTGGCCAGAAGATGAGCAAGACTAGAGGCAATGTTGTTGATCCATTGGCGTTGATCGAGAGGTTTGGCGCCGATGCGCTCCGCTACACGGTAATCGCTCAAAGCGGCACGGGTCGCAACATCAAGCTTGGCCCGCGTTTGGTTGAAGCCAATCGTAGTTTTGTAACGAAACTCTGGAATGCGGCTCGGTTTTGCGAGATGAACAGTTGCTGGCCTGATCCGGCTTTCCGTGCTGAAGACGCGAAGTTAGTGCTGTCCCGATGGATCCTAGATACAGCCAACCGCACAATTATTGACGCCACTCATGCGCTAGAGAACTTTCGCCTTAGCGAATACGCAATGATTTGTTATCGCTTCGCATGGGCGGATTTTTGCGATTGGTACCTTGAGTTAGCCAAACCCGGGCTCGGTGCAGAAGACGCCGCAGAATTGCGAGGCGTTACGTCCTATGTGCTTGGTGTATTGCTCCGGCTGCTTCACCCAGTAATTCCGTTTGTGACCGAGGAACTATGGGGCCATTTCGGTTACGGTGTGTCAGGGTCTTTAATTCGGGCTTCCTGGCCTGAGGTCGTGCTCGTTCCCGAAGCACCCGAAGCCCGCCACGAAATCGCTTGGCTGGTTCGCTTGGTGTCCGAAATCCGCGCGATTCGACATGAGATGAATGTTCCCGCGTCGAGCCAAATTTCTGTCCTCGTCCGCGATGCAAGCCCGACTGTCCTGGTGCGTATTGACCGGTGGCGCGATGCGGTCGGGCGGCTGGCACGTGTGGCGAGTGTCGAGACTTTGAAAGGGGATATGCCAACTGGCTTCGCACAGGCGTTGCTTGATGATGCAACTTTCATTTTGCCGCTTGCCGACATCATCGATTTGGCCGTCGAGCGCAACCGGCTGGCAGTGAGTCGCTCGAAAGCGGCCGGGGAGGTTGAAAAAATCGAACGCAAGCTGAATAATCAGGATTTCATTGCACATGCTCCCGAAGAAATTGTTCATGAAAACCAACAGCGTCTGGATACCGCGCGTGCGGAGGTTTTGCGGCTCGACGCCGCGCTCGCGCGCATTCGTTAACGGAATCCAACCTTGATGTGGACGTGTTCCTGGCGTGATTTCAGTCGAGATTTTCTCTCACAGTGCTCTATCATCCCTGAGGAGGCTTTATTTGCAGCCTCGCTACGCCTTCGATGTGCTGGGCAAAAAGGAATCTAAATCTACTGCTGACGGCAGGGCGCGCCACGACCAGACGTTGGAGGATGCTACGGCGTGCTCCCGATTACGGCCGGTTAGGGTCGATTGCGTGGAATGGAGCGCGGTCGGGTGGGCCGGCTGCGAATGAAAATAGCGAATTGCTTGTTCCAAGCGCGACCAATGCTGAGCAAACCGTTCCAAATCCGTTAGAAGGCATCACGTTGAGGGATGTCTCTGCGGGTTTGGAACAGTCGGCGAGAAGCCTGATCCAACCAGACCAATCGGCTGCCGTAGGGTTCGGGCGCTGCGCACGAACGAATTGCGGATGATAACGTCGGATACGAGGGCATCGGCAGTCATTCGGATCGCCGGCAGTCATCATGGTGATGCCGCGTTTGACCGGGTGGCATTCAGGGTGCTCACGCTCTAGTCCGCGAAGCACGAAACCGCCGTAGCGATCAATAACTACCATATTGAAGCTGCGGTACATACTCGCGTCGATCGAGGCAATGTGCCGAGCGGCAGCGCGGGCCGTGGAATGCTCAAGAGCAAGCAGGGGGAGCTCTCCGCGACTCGCCTTTCCTGGTGCGGGTCCAAGGCTACCGGTGCGATTGAGCAGGGCTGCGACTACTCCATGGTCGTTCATACCCAACCACGTTCCACCCGCGAGACGGTCCCGCCCTGCAATGATGTTGGGTCGGGTAGCCCAGTGTCGTGCCGGCCCATCCCAGGCTCGCTCCAGCATTTCATCACGGTTCGCACCTATGAGAACAGGCCAAGGGTCGGTGGGTACAAAGGAAAGAACAAGTGAGCACATGATCAGTCAGAATCGAACACGCGTGAAAAGATCAGATCCACCTGGCGCAAATGCAGTTTGGGATTCATGGCCGCATCGATTTCTGCCGGCGAGATCCGTGATGCAACGTCGGAGTCGGCCAAGAGGTGGTCGCGAAATGATTTCGCGTCTGGCTGGCCAAGGGTCGTCCAGGTTGCCATCGCGTTGCGTTGCACGATCCGGTACGACTCTTCTCGGGAAATTCCTGCCCGCGCAAGAAGAAGGAGTATATCGCCAGAATGAACCACGCCACCCAGACTGTCCAGATTTTGGGCCATACGTTCGGGATAAATCGTGAGATTTTCCACCATTGAGGCCAATCGGTGAAGAGCAAAATCAAGCGTGATAGTCGCATCAGGTGCGATTATTCGCTCGACCGAGGAATGGCTGATGTCGCGTTCATGCCATAAAGCCACATTTTCGAGGGCGGGCAAAGCGTACCCACGTACGACGCGCGCCAATCCCGTAAGATTTTCCGAAAGCACAGGGTTTCGTTTGTGCGGCATCGCGGAAGAGCCCTTCTGCCCCCGGGAAAAAAACTCCTCTGCTTCGCGTACCTCGCTACGCTGTAAATGCCGTATTTCCGTGGCGAGGCGCTCGATGCCTGAGGCAATGACCGCGAGGGTAGCGAAATAAGTGGCGTGCCGATCGCGCGGAATGACCTGGGTCGACACGGTTTCAACGCCGAGGTGCAGATTCTTCGCGACGTGGGCCTCAACCGCCGGATCGATGTGCGCAAAAGTCCCTACTGCACCCGAAATCGCGCAGACGGCGATTTCCCTACGGGCGGCGATAAGTCGTGCACGGTTGCGGCTGAATTCGGCGTAGTGTCCTGCAAGTTTTAGCCCGAAGCTCGTAGGTTCGGCATGAATCCCGTGGCTGCGACCGATTGTGGCTGTGTACTTGTGCTCGATCGCTCGACGCTTCAGTGCCGCGAGCGCTGCGTCGATGCCATCGACAAGGAGGTCGGTGGCCTGCGCTAATTGCACGGCAAGGCAGGTATCGAGAACGTCCGATGACGTCATGCCGAGATGAACAAAACGAGCGTCCGGCCCGATTGCCTGGGCTATCCATGTGAGGAAGGCAATGACGTCATGTTTTGTTTCGCGCTCTATGCCAGCAATTTCATCAATGTCTGCGTCGGTCATTCCGGCTATTTTAGCGCCCCCCTTTGTCCGAATATTTTGTGCCGCATCGGCTGGTACGGCACCTGTCGCCGACATAGCCTCCGCGGCGAGCGCTTCAATTTCGAACCAGATTCGATAGCGGTTCAGCTCTTGCCATATCGCTACCATTTGGGGGCGTGAGTAACGTGGTACCATGCTTCGCTCCTTCGGATGGGCGCCGTTTTGGTCCGGGTGTCGACAGTTGACAAGCTTGGTTGCAACCCGGAACCAGATCTGATGGCGCTTATTCTTGCTGACCTTGCTGTGCTGGCGCAGGTCCTGATGATCGATCTTGTACTCGCAGGCGACAACGCAATTGTCATCGCGGTTGCCGTCGTGCGGTTGCCTGAGAGGCAGCAGAAACGCGCGATTATGATCGGAGTCGGAACCGCAGCCATTATCCGCATTGCCCTGGCTTTGCTGGCTTTGCGTTTGATGGAGGTCATTGGTTTAACGCTCGCCGGCGGCATTCTGCTTCTTTATGTTGCGTGGAAATCATGGCGAGAATTTCGGCAGCCTATAAACGAGGTGCGCACAATAGGTCCAGCGCGATTGCGTGCTGCGGCCGCGCGGATCATCCTTGCGGATCTGTCAATGAGTTTGGACAACGTGCTTGCGGTTGCCGGGGCGGCGCGCGATCACCCAGCGTTGCTTGCCGTTGGCCTGGCGGCTTCCGTGGCTATGATGGCGTTCGTTGCCAATCTGGTGGCAAGCTTGCTAAGCCGTTACCGCTGGCTGGTTTGGATTGGGCTTGGCATTGTCCTTTATGTCGCGCTCAATATGATCCACAGTGGCGTAATTCAACTATCTACACGCATGGCTTATCCGTTGCCTGCATGGTTTATGTGAGCACTGCTCGATTCGAGATCCGGAACGAGGGAAACGCTACGATCGTTGCGTTTACCGGCCCGCTGACGGCAACCAGCTTGGCCCCAGTCTGGGCTCGCGCTCGCGAAGCGGCGGAGAAAACGGCCGGTCAGTTAACGATTGATGCCAGTGACGCTACCAGGATAGACACTTCTGGTGCTGTCTTGCTGCTGGCACTAGAGCGCGATCATCCGGGCGGTGTGGTTTGGAGGGGGTTGGCCGAGCAGCCAAAAAAACTTTTGGCACGGCTTCGGCCCGCTCTTCAAGACGACACCGGGACACCACAGGTTTCTGCGCGCTATACGGGATCAAGAACTTCGGCGTGGCAAGATTTTCTAAATCGCATTGCGTTTTTCGGGCAAATCGTTCTCGCAATGATAGGTTTGCGGGAAAGACTCCGCTTCTTGCGAGGTTCTGATTTCTTTCGCATTACAGAGCGTGCGGGTGCCCAAGCGGTGCCCCTCGTGGCGATGCTGGGTTTTCTGATCGGTATGATCCTGGCGTTTCAGTCGATAATCCCCATGCGGCAATTCGGGGCGGCGATCTACGTTGCGGCTCTGGTTTCACTTGCCTTATTCCGTGAGCTGGGACCGCTCATGGCGGGGGTTATTCTGGCTGGGCGCACGGGTTCTGCCTTTGCGGCCGAGCTTGGCACGATGGTTGTCAATGAGGAGATCGCAGCCCTTACTACGATGGGCATCGATGCCGAGACGATGCTGGTCATCCCACGAATTGCTGCCGCGATGATGGTGATGCCGGCACTAGCGGTCGGCATTGATGTTACCGGTCTGCTCGGGATGGCAGTGGTTATGATGATTCTCGGCATACCTCCCTTAGCCATTCTGGATCAGGTTAGGAGAGCGACGGATCCGGAGGATGTATTGCTTGGGCTGCTTAAGGCCATGGTTTTCGGTGCAGCTATAGGCATTATAGGTTGCAGGGCAGGATTAACGGCCGGTACAGGCTCGCGGGCAGTAGGCGAGGCCGCAACGTCGGCGGTTGTTGGCGGCATCGTGGCGACCATCGTGCTTGATGGTTTGTTTGCTGTCATCACCTACCGGCTTGGTCTATGAATATGAACGATGCGATCATTGTCGATGATGCTGGGCAAGCCTTCGGCGATGAAGTGATCTTCCAGAATGTTTCATTTCACGTTCGCACCGGTGAGATCTTCGTCATCCTGGGTGCCTCTGGCTGCGGAAAGTCTACTCTGCTCAAGCAGATGATCGGCCTCTCGCCGCCTGCATTTGGTCGCATTATGGTCGCTGGACATGACGTGGTAACAGAAGTTGATTCTGTGCGGCGTGCAATCGGCGTGATGTTCCAGTCCGGCGCGCTCCTTGGCTCCATGACTTTACTTGAGAACATCATGTTACCACTCATGATGTTTACGGATTTACCGAGCGATGCACGCGCCGACATAGCCAGGGTCAAGCTGGCATTGGTTGGACTGGTCGATGCACAGCATTTACGGCCTTCGGAAATTTCCGGCGGCATGGTGAAACGCGCTGCAATTGCTCGGGCACTGGCCCTTGATCCACCAATCCTGCTTCTGGATGAACCCTCTGCTGGCCTTGATCCGGTTACGGGTGCAGGGCTGGACAAACTGATCCTTGATCTGCGCGGTGCCCTGAATTGTACATTTGTCGTCGTGACTCACGAGCTTGCCTCGGTTTTCACGATCGCTGACCGCTGTGTCATGCTGGATCGCAATGCACGTGGAATGATCTCCATTGGAACGCCGGAGAGCATGAAGCGGGAGAGCAACCCTGTTGTCAGGGCTTTTTTTAACCGGGAGCTGCCCACCAGCGGAGGACCGTCATGATGCGCGCTCGTGGTGAAGCTCTTCGAACCGGGTTCTTCGTGCTCGCCAGCTTGGTCATCCTAGTAGGCCTAATTTTGGTATTATCCGGAAATACGTTTCGCCGCGGCCTCGCTTATGAAACGTATTTCAAGGAATCGGTTCAGGGCCTCGACGTTGGTTCGCCGGTTAAATTCCGGGGGGTCACGATCGGGAAGGTTACAGAGATCGGGCTGGT
>DAIDMG010000010.1 GCA_027449105.1 Acidiphilium sp.
GCCTTGAATGTGACTCTCGCCGACATGCTGTACGGCGAGGTCGATCTTTATAAATCTCTACCGAACCGCATGAGTTATGCTCTTGGCGTTGGCCCGGCAGCCCAAATTCAGGGCGTTATTCCCTACGCCCGCTTGGCCGTACAGCATCAATGGGGCAACAGCTCAATTGAGGTTGGCACATACGCCTTGATGGATCAACCCTACCCAGCAGGGATGACTAACGGTCCAACAGACCAGTTTTTTGATATCGCGGCGGACTCGCAATTTCAGTACATCACCACACAGCAGGCTTTTTCACTGCAGCTGAACTTTGTCCACGAGTCTCAGGACTGGAGGGCAAGTTATCCAATTGGCGCTGCCGGCAATCCGGCTGACACGCTCGATACATTCACCATTACGGCTTCCGAGCTTCTGTTTCAGCACTACGGAATCACCGAATCATTCAACACGATTTATGGAAATGCTGATCCCGTCCTGTACGCTTCCAGCCCGGTCAGCGGCAATGCCAACGGCAAGCCCAACACCAATAGCTGGACTACGGAACTCGACTATTACCCGTTCAATAACGGCGGGCCGGCGTGGTTGCCCTGGTTGAACGCTAAACTGTTCGTTGAAAATACTTTCTATCCTGTCTTCAACGGCTTAGCACAAAATTACGACGGGTTCGACCGCAACGCGGCTGCAAACGACACCTTGTTTGCAGGGATCTGGCTTGCATTCTAGCATCATACGACACCACCAGAGCGAGGCGTTTCCGATGAAATGGGACATCGTCCCGAGCAGGAGGCGCCTCCCTGTTGGCATTACCCAAGAACGGAGTCCACTCGGATGGTGGACTGACATCACATCAACGCACGGCAACGAAAATGACGCATCTGCGATGATCTCGTCGATTGCCGGAAGATCTGATTCGACCATGCTCTATGATCTGCCGGGAAACACGTGTTTTCCAAAGGCGCATTCGTATATCGGCTTGTTCCATGCAATACGAGCCTGTCTTTTTGGTGCGGTGGGGGATAACGGGAAAAGAGAACCAGGTAACGCTAATCTGATCGCTTTAATCCGTGCGGAAATGGCACCGCCACGAAGATAATTTGGTTGTCATGCATAATCCTTAATGCGACAGCTGCCGTGCCACTGGATTTGGCTTTGCGGATATCATTTTCCACCTGAGATACGCGCATAACAACGCTGCTGTCCACCCCGAGAATGATGTCCCCGGGCTGAATTCCCGCTTTTTCTGCGGGTGAATGCGGCGTGACCGCCGCAACCAAGACACCGCTTATCGCACTTGAAATACCGAGCTTTTGTCGAGAATACGGATTCAAACGCGACAATGTTAATCCCAGCGCCGCTTTCCGAGGCGGGGTGTTCGCCGACGTGCTCGTATTCTGGAAAACAGAATTCATATTCTTCGGCATTTTTCCGATGATCACGGGCGCGTGTTCAGTCCTCGCGTTGCGGATATAGGTAAAGGGAAGTTTTTCTCCTGGTTTAGCTTCCGAAATTATCCAGGAAAGGTCGTTGACCGACGTAACAAGAGTATTTCCAACCCGAATGATAACATCGCCCGCTTTGAGGCCGGCATGAGACGCAGGCGATTTTGGGGCCACCATGGCAACTAGAGCACCATAAGCACGGCCACCCGATGTTTTGAGGTCAAGTGCCTGCGCCATTGCTGGAGAAACCTGTTGTACTTCGACACCGATGAAACCGTGAACCACATGGCCAAACCTAATGAGCTCCCGTGTGATGCGGTTCACGGTATTGGACGGAATTGCGAAGCCGATCCCATCCGATCCTCCGGACGGGCTCAGAATTGCCGTGTCAACCCCTATCACTTCACCTTGCTCGTTGAGTAAAGGCCCACCCGAGTTACCCTTATTTATGGGCGCGTCAGTTTGAATAAAGCGATCATGTTCACCATCGCCGATATAACGACCCAATGCAGAAACAATACCCGCGGTAGCACTTTCGGCCAGACCGAACGGATTCCCGATCGCGACCACCCATTGCCCCGGATGAACGTGTCGGGAATTTCCCAGCTTAAGAAAGGGAAAGGGCCTTCTCCGGGTCACTTTGAGGACTGCGAGATCCGTGTATGGATCAGTACCCACAATCCTGGCCCCGAGTTTCTGACCGTCATCTAGGCGGACGTACACAGTACGTGCGTGCTTAACGACATGATCGTTCGTGACGATGTAGCCTTTCGGGCTGATGAAAAAACCTGACCCCAAAACTTTCGTGGGAACTTCGCGCGGCGGTGGCGACACATGGAAGGGAAATGGAACCGGGAATGGAAGGCCAAAGAAGAACGGCTGGGAACCATCGCCTACCTTGTACCCGATGCGTTGGACCTTGAGATGCACAATGACAGAGACTACTGCACGTTTTGCATCCCGGACCAACGGCGTAAAGCTCGGAATGGGCTTAAAGTTCTGCTCTACCCGCTTCGTAAGATCAAGGGGCGCTCCGTGAGCGGCTGTATCGTAGGGAGAGACTAAGACCACAGCCGCGGTAACAGCGATGACCGCACCAGCCACAACCACGGCAAGAGCAGCTTTCCGGGGCCTGATTCTATCCAGCCAACCACGCATATGCCAATTCCTTCTGCCCCGATGTCTCTAAATAGTTACCCAGCCTTCTCAGGACTCCCAAAGGCCTGTGCGCGGATGTCGATATCGTTGGTAATGTGAACGAGTGAAGTCGAATGTTCGTGATCGGCGATCACAGTTTCTTGTTTAACGTATTTAACGCTCGTCGATGAGTTAGCCATCTGCGCATCCCTCAACGGGCGTTCGTGGCCGCGAATGAGATCTCAGGCAGGTGCCACACGATCTGACAAAAAGGTGAGTGGGCACTTTTCCCTGCGTTCCGTCACCAAAAAAAACGTCTCGATAATCCCAGATCACCAGTTTTGATGGGAACGATGGGGTATGGATCATGCGGCCCTGGACACTGCTGCACAGCGAACAGCGGAACGATGCAGTCACGGATAACGCATCCTACGATTGCGCGACCAGGGCGAGTCTCCCAACGCCCAAATTTCGGGCAGTTTGTGGCACGGGGCATAGCGGGAAAGTCAGTCGGTGATGATAGCACACAACGCCGGATTCATACCGTCGTCATCAAGATCACCACGGTTGCCGCCTGAATGCTGAATGCATTGTCCTAGTCTCGTAGCCCTTCTTGCTCTAATGCTTTGGACGACGTGGGAAACGGCTAATCAGCGCCGAGCAATCCAACCGGCCGCCTCCCTTGCTCTGTATGTCAGCATAGAACTGATCGATCAGAGCGGTCGCAGGCAAACTAACATCGCTTGTCCTTGCCTGATCAAGACATATTCCCAGATCCTTTCGCATCCAGTCCACGGCAAAACCAAAATCAAACTTCCGACTGGCCATGGTTTGCCACCGATTCTCCATCTGCCAACTCTGCGCAGCGCCCTTCGAGATCGCTGCGATCACTTTGGAAATATCGAGTGCGTTGGCTTCTGCAAAATGCAGAGCCTCGGACAAGCCTTCGATGATTCCCGCTACGCAGATCTGGTTCACCATCTTTGCCAGTTGTCCGCTTCCCGGCCCACCAACATAACTTGCGCTCGATGCAAAGCAGCCTATTGTTTCTTTCGTTCGATCGAAATCCGCTTCCACTCCGCCCACCATTACCGCCAGTCGCCCTGCCTCCGCGCCTGCCTGGCCGCCGGAAACGGGCGCATCCAGAAACCCGACATCCCGTTTAGCTGCCTCTGCGGAGAGCTCCCTTGCGACGCTTGCCGACGCCGTCGTGTGATCAACAAAAACGGCTCCTGACTTCATATGACGAAAGGCACCATTTGGTCCGATGGTAATCTCACGCAAGTCATCGTCATTGCCAACGCACGAAAACGCGATATCGCATTGCTTTACAGCTTCTGCGGGGCTTGAGGCTGCTTTACCTCCGAACCTGGCAGCCCATGAATAAGCCTTTTCTCTTGTTCGGTTAAAGACGGTAACATCGTGGCCACCGCTCGTCACAAGATGCCCAGCCATTGGAAATCCCATGACCCCCAGTCCAATGAATGCCAGTTTCGCCATGCTACTTACCCTACAGTTCGTGGCCACGATTTGCTACACGTTCCTCGCCGACGGCACGATTGCCTCCCGAGGATGATTAACATCGGGTTTGCTTTTCACTGTCGCTGAGACCTATTATGTCTCAGGCCAAGCTCTCCCCAACGGGGCGGCTTCTCCCCGCACGTAGCCATCGCGTGCGATGTGCAGTTCGCGTCTGCCTTGCCTTAGCTGTTCTCGAGCTGGCGACCCGATCCATTGTGCTGCCGCAGCGTCGCAATCGTAGATCAATTACGCCACACTCTGCGGAGGATGACCAGCTGCATCTCGGTCGCCTGTCCAAGGCCGTAAAGACCTCGCTCGTCAACAGGCTTTTTTGACCGTCGGAAAACCGCATGCCGCCCCGACTTGTGTTCCACGACTTATGCAGCGCAGCGCTCCGTCCAGGCGCTACGGCATCCACATGCGCCGAAAAAGCGTCATCGTCAGGGAAGCCGGAAAGGAAGGGCATTAAAGGCATTCAGGGACGGTACCCAGCATGCATACGAAAGCCATAGATCTACCCGCTCGTATGTAATAATTACAGTGTGCTCGTGTCCTGTCCTAAGGTTGGCCACCGCGACGGCCGGCGGTTGCTGCCAACCTTAGTCGCAGCGCATTGAGCTTGATGAAGCCGGCTGCATCCTGCTGATTATACGCTCCCTCATCGTCTTCGAACGTCACCATACGCGTCGAATAGAGCGAGTTTGGACTCTCCCGCCCGACAACGATTACATTGCCCTTGTATAGTTTAAGTCGCACCCGGCCGCTGACAGAGTGTTGACTCGTATCGATCAGGGCCTGCAGCATTCGTCGTTCGGGCGAAAACCAGAACCCGTTATAGATCAGTTCTGCATAACGTGGCATCAGGCTGTCTTTCAGATGTGCCGCCTCCCGATCCAGGGTGATGCTCTCGATCGCACGATGCGCCGCAAGCAGGATAGTGCCTCCGGGCGTTTCGTACACACCTCGTGATTTCATGCCGACAAAGCGGTTTTCCACTAAATCTAGTCGACCGATCCCATTGGCCCGGCCTAAGGCGTTCAGACCTGTCAGCAATTCAGAAGCCGACATCCCGGTGCCATTCAGGGCAACGGGATCACCGGAGAAAAAGTCGATGGCGATCTCTGTCGCAATATCGGGAGCCGCCTCCGGGCTGATGGTTCTTTGATAGACGGTCTCGTCAGGCTCCAGCGCGGGGTCTTCCAGAATCTTTCCCTCTGACGATGAGTGCAGCAAATTCGCATCAACGGAGAATGGGGCTTCGCCGCGCTTGTCCTTCGCGATCGGAATCTGATGCGCCTCGGCAAATTCAAGAAGCTTCGTACGGCTCGTGAGATTCCACTCACGCCACGGCGCAATCACCCGCACGTCGGGCTTCAACGCGTAATAGGCCAGTTCAAAACGCACCTGATCGTTGCCCTTCCCGGTCGCACCGTGCGCCACTGCATCAGCGCCAACCTCTTCCGCGATCTCGATTTGCCGCTGCGCGATTAAGGGACGAGCGATCGATGTCCCTAACAGGTATTGGCCCTCGTAGAGCGCATTGGCGCGGAACATGGGAAACACAAAGTCGCGGGTGAATACCTCGCGTAAATCCTCGACAAAGATTTCCTTCACGCCGAACATTTCAGCCTTCCGCCGGGCGGGTTCCAACTCCTCTCCTTGGCCGAGATCAGCGGTGAACGTCACGACCTCAGCAGCATACTCGCTTTGCAACCACCGGAGAATAACACTGGTGTCCAGACCACCCGAATAGGCCAAGACCACTTTTTTCACACTTTTGTCAGCCATCACGGCAACTCCTCTTCCCGCCGCGACCTATCAGCCAAGCGTGACCTTGCCAAGCCGTCGCGCCAGAAGGGAAGCGCCTGGTCATGGGAAATGTGCCCTAAGTCCGTTCCATATTTTGCGTAAGGGGCAATGTGCCTTTCCCGTCGCTGGCCGCTACAGAAACTTGAGGCCGGCAAACCAGGCTTTAACCGAAAGAATCCTAAAACCTCCTCGTTGCGCTGGATCAAAGACGAGCGCGCGAGATTCCTTGCAACTTGTAATGACAATAATGCTGCCCTGCCAACCTCACGAAGGACGACATGTGGTAAAAGTGCAGCCGATCAAACCACGCGCCGAGTTGTTTGCTCACGGTGCCGATATTGGTGTCCGGGGACTTGGACCGTCGCGCGCCACCGCGTTCGAACAGGCGGGCCTAGCCCTCATGATGGCTGTGACTGAGCCCTCTCGAGTAGCCCCCCAGACCGCAGTCGAAATCCAGTGCGAAGCACCAAATGATGCCATTTTGCTTATGGATTGGCTCAACGCGTTGATCTACGAAATGAGCGTCCGCCAATTTCTGTTCGGTCGCTTTGCCGTCGTCATCAATGGCGAGCGACTGGTTGGGCAGGCATGGGGTGAACCCGTCAATCGGTCAAGGCACACGCCCGCGGTCGAACCGAAGGGCGCAACACTCACATTACTCAAGGTCGAAACTCGCAGGGATGGGACTTGGGTTGCCCAATGCGTTGTTGACGTCTGAAGCAGGAGAAACTGTATGGATCTGTCACAGCTCAAGCAGGTCTCGACGTGCGAATGGCGGCACGAACCAGAAGGTGCGATGCGCGTTCCCGTCGTGCTTTATGGCAGCCAAACCATCATCAGCGAGATGGACGACAAGGTCTTAGAGCAAATCAACAATGTCGCGTCGCTGCCCGGAATCGTCGATGCTGCCTACACAATGCCGGATGCACATTGGGGATATGGCTTTCCGATCGGCGGAGTAGCCGCATTCGACCCAGAGGAAGGAGGCATCGTCTCTGCGGGTGGCGTTGGCTTCGACATTTCCTGCGGCGTCCGCACGCTGCTGACCGGGATCAGGTCTCTGGAATTGCGCCATTGCCAAGAAAGCCTCGCCGACAGTCTGTTCCGCGCTATTCCGGCAGGGGTTGGCAGCAAGGGGGCGATCGCTCTCGACTCGACTGAGATGGACCACATGCTTCTTTCCGGGGCACGATGGGCTGTAGAGCGAGGCTATGGTGATCCTGAAGACCTTGAACACATTGAGGAAAGTGGACAAATGCCAGGTGCATTGCCGGTTGCCGTATCCGAACGTGCGCGCCTACGACAACGCCAGGAAATGGGTACGCTTGGATCGGGAAACCATTATCTCGAAGTCCAAGAAGTCAGCACAGTTTTCGACAACACGACGGCCGCCACCTTCGGCCTCGCAGAAGGTAACATCGTCATCAGCATCCACTGCGGTTCGCGCGGTCTCGGCCATCAGATAGGCACGGATTTCCTGCGTGAGATGGCATTAGCGGCGCCGGGTCAGGGCATTCACCTTCCCGATCTCGAACTAGCTTGTGCGCCAATCCGATCCGCACTGGGTGAACGCTATCTTGGCGCTATGCGGGCAGGAATCAATTGCGCCTTGGCTAACCGCCAAATCATCACGCATCTGGTCCGTCGTGTCTTTGCACATTTTTTTCCGGGCGCGGAACTGACGACATTATTCGACGTGTCGCACAACACCTGTAAGGAGGAGGATCATGACGTCGCAGGCCATCGACGGCGACTCTTCGTTCACCGCAAGGGAGCAACACGAGCATTTGGTGCCGGCCATCCCAATCTGCCAGGAACGTTCGCCGCAACAGGTCAGCCGGTATTCATCGGCGGTAGCATGGGGACGACGTCAGCGATCATGGTTGGCGCAGCGACACGCCCCGAGCACGCATTCGCTTCGTCGTGTCATGGGGCAGGTCGGCAATTGAGCCGCCACCAAGCACTCAAACATTGGCAGGGCAGGAAGGTCGTTGACGAACTGCGGAAGCGTGGAATTATCATCAAAAGTCCATCCATGCGTGGTGTCGCCGAAGAAGCGCCTGGCGCATACAAAAATAGCGCGGCAGTCGTCGATGCCGCCCACCAGGCTGGGCTTTCTCGCAAGGTCGCCAGCCTCCAACCGCTAATCTGCATCAAGGGGTAACAAGAGGCATTATTGCACGCGCTTTTACGAGTTTGTGGCTTTCATTATTGACACTATCGACGTACCATAAGAGCAAAAGAGCAAAGACGCCACATGAAGCAGATCAATCGGCTTTTGCCATTATTCACTATCATAGCACGATGCAGCCAAGACATTGATCGTTGAGTTCTCGGATCCGAGACTGCTAATATTTCGGTCACAATGACGAGCTTGGGCTATCCGCCGAGCACTGTGGGAATGGTAATATTTAGCACCGCATGACCCGGTGCGCGACAAGTCCCGCCTCCTTCAGGCCGAGGAGGATGTCAAGCCGAAGACAATTTGCCACCGGCGGGAACTTTTCGTTGGCCATGAAGATCATATCTTTGTGTATACCAGATGCGTTACGAGCCAATCGCGCGCGAGGTGAACAACTTGTTCAAGCGCTCCCAGCTCTTCGAACAAGTGGGTCGCCCCTGGCACTACGACGAGCCCTTTCGTGCAACGCAGCTTACCGAGCGCCAGGCGATTGAGCTCAAGAACTTGGGTGTCTTTTTCGCCGACAATCAGCAACGTTGGCGCCTTTACTTGTGTAAGCGCCTGGCCTGCAAGATCAGGGCGGCCGCCTCTCGACACGATCGCTGCAATCTCCCACGCCCCGGACGCCGCCGCAACCAACGTTGCCGCCGCGCCGGTGCTGGCACCGAAATAGCCCACCGGTAACGTAGCAGTATCCGGATGCCGCTTGATCCAGCCGGTTGCATCAAGAAGTCGTTCGCCGAGCAGTGGAATGTCGAAAATATTGGCGCGATCCTGCGCTTCTTTCTCCGTTAACAAATCAAATAACAGTGTAGCGATCCCTACTTTATGCAACGCTTCTGCAACCAACTTGTTGCGCGGGCTGTGACGACTACTACCGCTGCCATGAGCAAAGAGAACTATTCCCGAGACTTTTGTCGGCACGCGGAGAATTCCCTCGAGACCCAACGGATCCATAGTGATTTTGTGAATCCTATTATATGGTGTTCGGTCACTCATCCGAACCTACCTCCGGCTTGCCTTTGATATTAAGATGCCTGAAAATTTATGCTTTGATACAAGTCAAAATCCGTTGTCGCTGCCGAAAAAGCCGCGCAAAAAAATACTTTCCTGAACTGGGCAATCCCGTTTCAAATTCCTCACGAGGAAGGCCGCTTTTTGTGCTAACTGCCCCCGCCACAAACATGGCATGGATAAGCGACAGCATACGCGGGGCGGCTCTTAGTGCAAATCCGCGCCACAATATCCTTGGCAATTATGAGCCTCGGGCAAAGGTATGACTCGGCAATTCCATGATTGAGGCTGTTAACAAACAAAACAACAATGCCATCCGCAAGAAAGCAGAAAGGCATACTTCCTCACACGCCTGACTCTTGATCGTTCAGGAACCAAGACCCAACAACGGATTGCTAACCCGTTTTACGTGGCATTTTCTATCCGTGACATCGCTGCAGAAGAGCCTTCTAGTCAGCCCCATGTGCATATAATTTCTATCTGATATCGATCATGGTTGCGAGGTTTTGACGTTTTAAATCTCCGATAGAAACTCCTCGATCAAACGCCGGGCAATCGAATCAGGGGGTGGCAAACTAAACCCCGCCGATTCCCGATCCGCAATCTCCGCTTTCGAGAACCAACGTGCTGCTCGCATCTCTCTCATGTCGAGTACAATCTCTTCATTTGACGCTTCCGCTCGAAATCCCAGCATGAGAGACGAGGGAAATGGCCAGGGCTGACTTGCGACATAACTGATTGTGCCAACCTGTATTCCGACTTCCTCCAATACTTCGCGCCGCACGGCCTCCTCAAGACTCTCCCCGGGTTCGACGAACCCAGCCAAAGTCGAGAAGAAATTCCGCTCAACGGGAAACCTGTGCGACTGCCCGAGCAATAACTGCTTGTTCTTATGTACCAACATGATTACGGCTGGATCAATGCGCGGGAAGTGCTGCATCGTACAACCCTTGCACCTCATTAGATGGCCAGCTCTCTCGACACCACACGGCGCACCACACACCCCACAAAACCGATGGCGAGACTGCCAACACAACAACCCTTTGGCCGTTGCAAGTAGTCCGGCTTCTTCTGCCGGCAATGCCGAAGAGACTGATCGCAACTCTACGAACGCCCCTCGCGCGTTTCGGAGTACCTCCATCGGTTCATCATGTTCTGAAAGATCCACGGCAAACGCGGCAACCCCATCAAACAATCCGAGAAACACGGCGTTGCCTGTCTGCACCGGCCTGGCGGTTAGGACGGCCCTCAGTCGTGGCTGCTGCTCGATCAGCAGGCTGCCGCGCCAGTATGGTACAAACAGTGTTTCTGTACGCGCAACCGCTGCCCCGATCCATGCTGGATCTTCGCGAAAATGAGCGGCCCGGTCTAGCGACTGGGCACTATAATGCAGCCGTCCAAACGACGGGTACGCTGATCCCGTCCCTTTCAACTTACGGTACCTGGTAGCTGGGCAATCCGGCCCAAAACGACAAATCGGTCTTCCGCATCAGCATCCATCCCCGACGGCTTTCCAAATTTATGCTTGCCCGCCCGGCCCCACCGATCTGCCTTGCGTACCCGAGCCAACCGATTTTTTCCCCGCCTTGTACGAAACAGTGGATTGGTCCGGAGGTCACGCGCCACAGGATTCCGTTTGTGTCCCATTGCCTTTCCTTCCGTCACAACGCACACGGACCGATTCGACAGAAAGAGGAGCGCCGTTAATCACTGCGGAATGGTAGGAGTCACCCCGGTTTGTGCAACAAAAACTCCCGCCCTACCTTGACCCGGGCCATCCCATCATAGGCAACCACATCCGCTGTTGCAAAAGTCTCACTCCAGTGCTCCGGGAGGAAGCTGCCCGTTCCGACAACATCAATCGGCGCATGCGCATCGGCCATGACTGTACATTTCTCAACGCCAAATCCAGACGACGCGATAATCTTTACCCGCGGGAACCCCGCTTCGTCTAACACCTCACGAAGCCGCCAGATTGCCGCGGCAGAAACGCCTGTGCCAATCAAGGCTCGCAACTCGCCTGGACTTCGGTACCGCCGCATCACTTCCGGAACGTGCCGCTCGAGAACGGCATAACTAGCCTGAGGATCTAGGCTTTCCATAAACCGCCCGCCATGTGTATCAAGCCTGATCGATACGAGGCCCTTATCGGCCATATCAGAAAATGTTCTGCAAACAGCGAGGGTATCGGTGATCTCCAACCCAAAATAATCGACCAGCGCCGCAACAGGTTCATCGGGAAACACCTCGTGAAACATCTCGACTGCGCGTAGCGTCGAACCGGCGTAGCCGACCAATCCATGCGGCATCGTTCCAAAACCGCCGGGCGTCCCAAAATAGTGCGCGGTCGAGTCATTCGCGTTGCCAAGAAAGCCTTTCGCCCCTTGCTTCTGGGCAGCACGAGACCCAACGGATGCCGCATACGCCATCATCTCCTGCATTTCCGCCCCCGCACAATGCCGGGCATCCATTGCCAGGAACCCAACGCCCGGTAATGCGAGGCACATCTGATACGCATTCAGAGCGGCCACACACGCGGCGCCGATCTTTTGGAGAAGAATCGTCTCAAGATCAACTAACTGAAGGAAGCTACCGGTGATGTACGCGAGCGGCTCACCGGCACCAACCCATTCTCCTTCAGCACGTGGCAGGTCCAGCTTAAACTGCACCCCACGTGCGGCGGCAACCTCATCAAGCCACGCGGCCATTAGCCACGGTGCGGAAAGGACGGGTCGACGCAAGAAAATTGCGTAGGTGACGATGTTGTCGCCAAACCGTGCGACAATTTCCTTGGTGCGATTGAAATATGCGTCCGTTCGTGCGGCAACGGCGTAGTCGACACTACGCTCCGCGGCTTTCACCATCCCGCTTACTGCGCCGCGATGTCGTTACGCTCCGGCATACGCCGTACCTTCAACTCCGCAGCGATTTGAAACGCCAGTTCGAGCGCCTGTTCTGCATTCAGTCGTGGATCGCAAAATGTGTGATAGCGGGTTGCCAAATCCGCCTCCGAAAGCTGGCGCGCGCCGCCGGTACACTCGGTAACGTCCTGTCCGGTCATCTCCACGTGAACACCGCTCGGTACCGTGCCTTCAGCTTGATGGACATCAAAGAATCCACGGACTTCCGCCAGGATCGCCTCAAAGCGTCGTGTCTTAACCCGCTCTGCTGTCGTGATCGTATTGCCGTGCATCGGATCACACACCCACAATACGCGCCGCCCTTCCCGCTTCGTCGCTCGCAACAATTTCGGCAATTTCGCCGCCACCTGCTCGGCCCCCATGCGCGAAATGAGCGTCAGCCGACCAGCTTCATTTGCGGGGTCCAGTCTCTCGATCAGCCGCAGAAGATCATCCTCCTGAACACTCGGCCCGACTTTCAGACCAATCGGGTTTCTGATCCCGCGCATGAACTCTACGTGGGCTCCGTCAAGCTGCCGAGTTCGATCTCCGATCCAGATGAAATGAGCGGAGCATGCGTAATAGTCGTTCGTAGTCGAATCCACGCGCGTCAACGCCTGCTCGTACGGAAGCAGTAGCGCCTCATGGCTTGTATAGAAATCGGTTTCGCGTATTTGCGGCGTCGACTCGCTGGTCATGCCACATGCCGCCATGAAGTGCAGCGTCTCATCGATTCGGGACGCGAGATCCTGGTACCTTTCGGCCAGCGGTGAGCGGCGAACAAAATCAAGGTTCCACCGATGTACCTCGTGCAGGTCGGCGTAACCACCAGAGGCAAAGGCTCGGAGTAAGTTCAATGTTCCCGCGGATTGGAAGTAACCGAACTCCATTCGAGCGGGATCGGGTACCCGCGCATCGGCCGAGAACTCCGGGCCATTGATAATGTCTCCCCGATACGAGGGCAGAGACAGATCACCCACGCTCTCAGTGTCCGAGCTGCGCGGCTTGGCGAATTGTCCAGCCATCCTACCCAGCTTGATCACTGGCACAGAACCGCCGAAGGTTAACACCACCGCCATCTGTAGAAGAACGCGGAATGTATCGCGGATAATATTCGCGTTAAAATCTCCGAAACTCTCCGCACAATCGCCGCCTTGCAAAACAAAGGCCTTTCCTTCGGCGGCCAGTGCTAGAGACGCCCTCAACCGTCGCGCCTCGCCAGCAAAAACCAGTGGCGGGTACCCGTGCAGCCGTGCTTCCATTGCTCTCAACGCCACCTGATCGGGATAAGAAGGCGTTTGCTGGATAGGCTTCGTACGCCACGAATCCGGCGTCCAAGCGGGACCTGATGAGTTGATTTGAGTCTCTACGCCCATGATATACTCCTCAGCCGGCAGGTATAGCGCCGAACGTGTTGATGATGCTACTGCGGGCACAAACGACCGAAGGAGCAATGCCTCTCGCTGGGGCAATGCGGAGAATCTGGCAGCCAGACTATCAGCCCCCCCGACGGGTGTTCACCGAATGCTTCGAATGGTCGGGCGAATGAAGCGAGGCTCCCACCAAATTCCTTGCTGTAGCGCGGATCAGACCAAACGCATCATTCTTCTCCCGCGCTTCGTCCGCCAACGACCCGTGTCTCCGTGCGTAGCGTGACAAACTCTTCGGCCGCAGTCGGATGAATGCCAAGTGTCCGATCATAATCCGACTTCGTGGCACCTGCCGTCATAGCCACGGCCAGACCCTGAACAATCTCCGGTGAATCCTCGCCTATCATATGCACACCGATGACGACATCACTATCACCATCCACAACAAGTTTCATCATCGTTCGTCGGTGCTTTCGCCCGGAAAGCGAGTGCCGCATCGGCGTGAACTGCGTCAGGAAGATTCTTGATCCCGACGGAGCCGTATCTTCGCCTACTCCGACCGTCGCAACCGGTGGAATCGAAAAAACCGCGGTCGGCACATTAGCGAGGGAAACATGACGGGCCTTGCCTCCAAAGAGCGTATCGGCAAGTGCGTGCCCTTCGGCGGTAGCGACAGGTGTGAGATTCAATCGATCGGTTACGTCGCCAAGGGCGAAAACATGCGGGACACTGGTCTGGTACCGCGCATCAATCGAGATTGCGCCACTCGGCGTGACTGCAACCCCAGCACGGTCAAGGCGCAGCCGGGCTACATTGGGCGCCCGCCCGGTTGCCATCAAGACGCAATCTGAATTGATCTGCGTGCCGTCCGTCAGGGCAACTGCCCGTCGATTTCCTGTGAGAGGCTCGATCCGCGCCAGCTGCGCAGATGGGTGCAGAATTATGCCATTTGCCACCATGGCCTCGGCCAAGGCGCTACGAAGATCCGGATCAAAACCACGCAACGGCATAGGTTGCCTGTATACCAGCTCAACATGTGATCCCAAACCTGCAAACACGCTGGCAAATTCGACCGCAATGTAGCCGCTTCCAATGATCACGATCCGCTCAGGCCGGTCGGTAAGATGAAAGAGATCATCGGACACGATCGCGTGTTCGCCCCCCGGAACATCCAGTCGCGTTGGCACTGCGCCCGTAGCAATCACGATGCGATCTGCGCGAACATACTCGCCACCAACTTCCACCGTATGGGGATCCGAGAACCGTGCATAGTCATCAAAAACCACAGCCCCTGATCGATCCAGCAGATGACGGTAGATCTCAGCCAGCCTCTCGATTTCACGATTTCTTGCTGAAATCAGGCGGGTCCAGTCGTGCGTATGTCCGTTCACATCCCAACCGAAACCCACCGCATCGTCAAAAGCGCCGCGGTATTCTGCAGCCATCACCATCAGCTTTTTTGGGACGCAGCCGATATTGACGCATGTCCCCCCCCAGAATCGTCCCTCCGCGATCCCGACGCGGGCTCCGTAGCCGGCCGCGATACGCCCCAGTCGGACGCCGGCCGACCCACCACCAATAACGAAGAGATCGAATTGCTGTACCATCAGTTAGCTCCAACCCGCATTGGCCTCTGTTATATCCCCCGTCAAAACCCGGACTCGTAAAACGCCTTCTCCAGATTGGCGATCAATGCTTCACGATCTAGGTCTTTTGGCAACGGTGGCCATACTTTGATGTGGATTATTCCTGGCCGTTTACGAAATGCCTTCCTCCCCCAGACTCGTCCGGAGTCGGTCGACACCGGAACGACCGGGGCGTTACTTGCTCGTGCTAACGCCACAATCCCCGGCTGCAGTTTGCCGCGTGTCGTGGGGGCAACCCTCGTACCCTCGGGAAAGATGACAATCTGCCGTCCCGCCTTCAGCGCACCCGTCACCTTTTCGACCAAACGGCGGAGCGCTTTGCCTCCACCGGCACGGTCCAGCGCGATCTGCCCCGATGGAACAATGAGTGGGCCAAAGATCGGCAGTTTTGTTAACTCCTCCTTGAGAACGTAGCTTGGCTTTTCAAGCAATGTTAGCCATACCAACGTATCGAATGCCGACTGATGTTGGGCTGCCAGGATGGCGCCGCCGGACGGAATATTCTCAAATCCCGCAACTTCGACACGGATACCACAAAACAGCCGCAGCGCAGCTAGCATCATGCGCGCCCAAGCTTGGCCGTACGGTAACAACCGATCGGGAGCAAATCGCCTTAGGACGTGCCCCCAAACGCCGCCGATTGCGGCACTACCAAACAGAATAATGTTGAAAACTGCTGACCCAATCAGAAACATTACATATATATCCCGATATTGCGCGCAGCAAATCCGCCAAGACCGACGCGCACCGTCAGATATTTTGTGTACTCGGTAACGAGCAGACGCAACATCTGCCAACTGTCTACCGGCGGCACCCGCAGAACCGGCTCGGGCGTGAGTCGGATCCCGGGCAGATGCCGGCGGAACTCCAGCAGCGCGCGAGGCATGTGGTAATTTGCCGTAACGATAATTAGCGAATGGAGATGGTAGCGCGAGGCCCATGCGCCTGCTTCCACAGCGTTTCCGCGAGTCGTGGCTGCATCGTGGCCAATCGTGATTCGCGGAGCATCCGCAACCGCATTGATGCCGTCGCGGGGCGTAAAATCGCCAAGATTTGTGCCGGCGCCGGCCCCGGAAATAAGCAACCTCGGTGCTGCCCCTGCTACAAGCAGTTCCAATCCAAGTTTAACTCGGTCACGCCCCCCGGTCAGCACAACTATTCCATCGGCATGAGGCATCGGCACGACTGGCCCTTCCATGGCAACACAGACGGCAAACCAGAGGAAGCCAAGAAACCAGGCCATCGCCGGCACACCAACTGCGATAACCAATCCTCGCATCACGAGTCTGCTGCGGCGTAAATATCGCGGCCGACGCCGACGCCGTGTCCATACCCGCATGTCAGCTCAGCCGACGCAGCCAGCCATGCACGGTCACCTGGGTCGCGGCCCAGCCGATCAGCGCCGCGGCAACGGTGAATATCAATGGCCCTGCCAAGAATACAGCCGGCAATATGTCGAGGCTTGCCCACAATCGCGATAGAGCGCCGTCAGCATGGGGGAATCCGCTAGACTCAGAAAAGCCAGCGGCGAGACTACCAAGCCAGATTAAGGCTGGCAGAGATGCGAGAGCACCGTATAGCCCGCCAAGTGCGGTCAGGTGCATTGCTCGTGCTGCGAATTGACGTGCGATGTCGGCGTCCTGTGCCCCGAGGCCATGGATGATTTCGATTGCCTCCCGACGCTGTGCAAGACCGGCGCGCACCGTCACGACGACGACAGAAGCAGCCACCAGAGCGACCAGGATTAGAACTGCGAAAGCGCATGCACGCAACGAGTTTGTTAGGGCCACAAGGCGGCCGGACCACCGCTGGCCTGACTCAACCAAGGTTTTTGGTGCAACAGCTGATAGCTGTTTCGTCAAGGCGGCTATCGTGGACGTCGGGGATACGGAATGGGCGACGATTACGCCCGGCAGAGCAATCGGAAATGTCGCTCCTTCGTCACTGCCAAGCCATGGTTTGACCATATGCGCCAGCTCCGCATCTGAAAGGATCCGTGCATCGATGACCTTTCCCGATGTTTCCAGTAACCGCTTTGCTGCAGCGATCCGCGAAATTTTTTGTGTCCCCGGCTGGGTCTCAACGACCGGCGCGCCTGGATCTGGAACTTCAATAATCAAGAGCTTGCGAGCTCCACCAAGCCAGTGAACAGCGAGCTGCCCCGCAGCGAAATTACCGGTCAACGCAAGCGCGGCAAGAAAACTCATGGCCGCCACTACGAATGGCAGTAGGCGGTCGGACATCGCTCCGCGCAGCCCGATCCGATCTACTCTTCCGGAAACTCCCCGCTTAACCATGACGTACCAGCCGTCCTGCACGCAATTCCATGACCGGCGCCGAATACCGTGCGATCAATCCATGATTATGCGTTGCCACAACGATCGTCGTGCCAAGCCTATTCAGTGCCGTAATCAGGTGTAAAAGGCGATCCGCCTGTTCGTCGTCCAAGTTTCCGGTCGGTTCGTCGGCCAGAAGGATTGAAGGCTTGGCAACGACGGCGCGCGCGATTGCAATACGCTGCTGTTCACCTCCAGACAGCTCGTCCGGCCGATGTTCGAGACGCCCCGCAAGCCCGACCCAACGCAACAATTCAGTCACGTCGGCGTGGAGTTGCCGCTCGCTGCGCTGCGCCAAGCGCAACGGAAGCGCCACATTGTCATAGGCCGACAAATGGCGCAGCAGCCGGAAATCCTGATAGACCACACCGATCCGGCGACGCAGTAGCGCCTTGCGTCGGCGGTTCAGTCGTGATGGGTCCTCACCCAGCAACTCTACTCGACCCGTGGTGGGCGGAAGCGCCAAATACATCAGTTTGAGAAGCGATGTCTTGCCTGCCCCGGATGCACCAGTCAACCAACGAAATCCTCCGGGCTCGATCTCGAAACTCACACTCGCCAATGCGGTCGCATCAGCCGGATGCTGGGCGCGAAGAGGCGGGGCAATGTGCCGATAATCCAGACCGACGTCAAAGAACCGGATCATGGAATTGTCTCTGCCGCGATCATCCGCTCAAGAGCAAGGGCGATGTGCACGCGTTCGCAGCCTAATCCTCATATTGTTGCGCATTTTCCGCATTAATGCCATCGATACGACATGCGTGTGACCTGTCCCTACTGCGGAACGCCCTATCGATTGCCGGAAACCGTTTCTAGCAGGCTGCCCGCTTTTCTCCGGTGTGCGAAGTGCAAGCAACGATGGCGAGCCACCCCTGATCCACTGGAGCCTGTTGCTCAATGCGTCGAGCCTGCCCCCAGCACAATATCTCTCGCCGTTCCTCCGGCACCACAGCCTTGGTCGCCACACAATCCAGCTTCGGGGCTCCTACGGAAATCCAGTCCCGCCCCCCCTGTGCCGGCGGCAGCCGAACCCGCGGAAGCGCCGGTGGACACCCTAACCACACCTGACGTCGATCCGCCTTTAGACTCGGACAGCGTTAGCAGCGAACAACCACGCCACAGCGATATGACGGCAGCACCGGAAGACGAATCGGCAATTACAGGTAAAGCAGGCGCCCCGGCGGCAGAAGAACCCGATGCGAAGTCCTTGGCTGAACCTGGCGCTAGAGAGGCTGTTTTAGCCGCGTCCAGAGAGTCTGATTTGGCGAATTTCGCTTCCGTTGTCTCTCGCGCCGATACCGCGAAAGCGGAGGGCATAAAAGACTCGACTCTGAACCGTCTCACCGACCCAAAATCGGAAGCCGAATTACATCGTGCCTTGATCGCCGAAACGGAAAAACAGCAGCCCGATCCGCATATCGGGGAACACTCTGCACGCTTGCCAGCATTATCGCAAAGGGTCGCTTCGCGGGCTGCAGGTGCCGGTGTGCTCTGGGTCGCTTCAATTCTAGTACTCTCGTTCATAATCGTTTTGATTATTTTGCTACGTGGCCCAATCAGTCACTTTTGGCCACCGAGTCTTCGGCTATACCGTGCATTGGGACTAATGAGCTCACCGGTACGGGGATCTTGACCGATCTTATCACATGCGTGAGTGCTGCGAAGATGGTTCATCCGAGACTAACCCTCGACTCTCATGTCGACATTCCATGGCCCAGTAGAAACGACTTCTGCGCCGACGGTAATCGGGCCGTCGACATCCCGAAGTTGCAGCGTGGAGGCATCAATGCCGTCTGCTTCGCCGCATATGTTCCGCAAGGCCCTCGCAATTCAGCTGGGACCCAGCGCGCGGGTGAGCGCACCTTGGCGATGCTCGACGAAATCCGGGCAATGGCGGCAATGCCAGGAATGGCGTATGCGACCGATGTCGCCGAAATCCGCGCCGCGTCAGCCCGCGGCGACATCGCCGTTCTCGCGGCGGTTGAGAACGGAACAGCGCTAGGTGGCAACCCGGACCTGATTGAGGAATTTAGTGCCCTTGGTGTCCGCTATGTCACGCTGACCCATAACGGGCATAATGCGTTAGCCGACTCTGCTATCCCCCGCCGCGACCTTGGCGACTCCGACATAGAGCATGACGGACTGTCCCCGCTCGGCCGAATGATGATTAGCCGTATGAACGATCTTGGGATCATGATCGACGTCAGTCATGCCTCGAAGCGCACGATGATGCAAGCAGCCACGCTGTCCCGCGCACCAGTAGTGGCCACGCACTCATGCGTCCGCGCGCTGTGCGACCACCCTCGCAATCTCGATGACGAACAGCTTAAAGCCATTCGCGATGTTGGTGGTGTCATACAGATCACATTGGTTCCGGGATTCCTGCGGCCGAATGCCAAAGCTGCCGAAGTTAGTGTCAATTCCGTCGTAGATCATATCCAGTACGTCATTGACATTATCGGCATCTCTCATGTTGGGATAGGAACGGATTTCGATGGGGGTGGCGGTGTTGCCGGCTGCGCGAGCGCGGCGGAATTGCCCGCGCTAACCGCTGCACTGCGGGCGCACGGCTATCCTGAAGACGCAATCGAGCAAATTTGGGGTGGCAATTTTTTGCGTACGCTTGAAGCCGCCGAATCAGCGGCAATACGAGTCAATCCGTGCGTAGGCGTTTCCAGTCACAACGTTTGAGTGCCCCACGCAGATTCTTGCGGGCCGCCGCGGCATTTATGCCAAGAGCAACAAGTGCAGAAACGTCCCGAGGTGATCGAATCGCATAGCGAAGGATGACGCCGAAGCGGATGCGGCCGGTGCTATCAAGGGCGCTTTCGACAATGTCCGGCAGGCTCACCCAAGCAGGGTCTGCAATCGCGCGCAGAACTGCAAACGGCAATCCAGCATTTGCAGCCACGCGGGCAACGACACCGGATTCGAGATCAATCGCACTGGCCCCGGATGCGGTAAAAAGGCTCGACTTTTCGGCCGCCGAACACACGACCCGTTCTCCGGCCAATACGGCCTCACAATTTGCGCCACCAAATGCGTCGAGAAGTTCAGGATCTATCGCAAACCACGACCCAGCGCTACTAACGCCACGCGGCCGCAGAACGGTCCCGGGAGCAAGCAGGGGATCAAGACCACCGGCAAGCCCGAAGCTGATCAGTGCCGTAACACCAAGATCGCAAAGCTTGACCGCCGCATCGTGGGCTCCTGTGACACCGCCGCCGCCAGGCCGACAAAGCACGTCATACGGCTCAAGCAGGGCTGCTTCCGCTGCCAGCCCTGTGACAAAACCGGCGTTGAATTTCGGATCCGTCAACGCGGTGCGAGTACCATCACCATCTGGCGGTTTTCCATCCGAGGCATCTGCTCAATTTTGGTGTCGCTCTCCATATCGTTCCGGATACGTTCGAGGACTTTGACGCCGATTTCTTGGTGTGCCATCTCTCGGCCACGAAAGCGCAACGTCACTTTAACTTTATCGCCTTCATCAATGAAGTTTTTCATCGCACGCAACTTCACCTGATAGTCATTCTCGTCGATGTTGGGGCGGACTTTGATCTCTTTGATCTCGACGACTTTCTGCTTCTTGCGGGCCTCGTTCTTTTTCTTCTGCTGTTCATACTTGAACTTGCCGTAATCAAGCAGCTTGCAGACCGGTGGTTCGGCGTTCGGGCTGATCTCAACCAAATCGAGGCCGACTTCGGTAGCGCGGCGCAAGGCCTCACGCACACTAAGAACACCGATCATCTCGCCTTGCGCATCGATCAGCCGGACTTGCGGCACTCGGATATCATCGTTGACCCGTGGACCTTCGCGGCTAGGCGGGGCCGGTGGCAGCGGAATTCTAGCTATGATGTTCTCCTGTCGTTATTATGATCTCGTTTCTCTAGACAGAACGACGAGCCGGCGCAACTGACACCTGCTGCCGCGATCCGAGGCTTTGCTTATAGACCAAAAATCCATCGTAAACAGCATGGAACGAGCATAAAAAGAAGGTCGAATGTCGCTTTCGGCCAGACTAGGACACGCGGCGAAGAGTCAGAGACAGAACCCGTACGCAGTGGCCCGCTGTCTCCCGCGTAACGCGGCTCATCCAAATTGGTGCCATTTCAGCTTAGTCGCCGATTGCCGCAAAATTCCCCGGCGTGCAGCCGCCTGCTGCCTTAGCCATCATGACCACCAGATCAAAATGTCTCCACAAGCGTCGGGAAGCGAGCACAAGATGCCCCCCCTTTTGCGATTTAATCAGCTGGGTGTGACGCCGACCACGGCCCGCGCACTGTCAATACGAGAGCCTTCTGGCCAGACATACGCGAGCGGTCAAATTTTTCTTCTCCCGATCCGCCGCGATCCTTGATCTTCGGCAGCCAATCAGCCAAACGGCTAGAAAGTCTAATACACTCCCCATTTATATGATCGAAGGGAACGAAATATCATGGCTGACATTGTGCATTTTCGGGCCGGCGATCCAGCACTCGCCGTTTGGCTACCACGGTGTGAGTCGCTGCACCGCCAGCTGCGCACCGACCTACCCACCGAATACGCAGACCAGATTGCGAAAATACTAGCAGGTGGAGCAGAACTTGCCATCCTGCATGAGGATGCCGTACCCCGTGCGCTCGTGATGTTCCGTTGTTATTTGAATACATTCGATGGCTACCGCTTTTATATCGATGATCTTGTGGCCGATTCTGCAAGCCCAACCGGCGGACACGGGAAGGCCATGTTTGAATGGTGCGAGGCGCAAGCGCGTTCACGGGGCTGCGCCTACATGGCTCTTAGTTCGGGGGTACAGCGGGAACGCGCACATCGCTTTTACTTCCGGCAAGGCATGAGCATCTCGACTTTTGGTTTTCGGAAAAAGCTGTAGATCTAAAGAAAAGACAAAAAATTTTCACCGCCTATTTCGCGTGTTGCGTGTTACGCCAAAAACACGCACGCGCGCATGTTCTTACATCCTCGCACCTAACGAACCAACTGAATGCATCCTCCGAACGCGCTCCACCGGCCTCTGCGCATCCATTTTCCATTCGGTGACCGGGTCCGGACGCGCGAGGTACATCCCTACTCCAGAGCCGCGGTGTGAATGAAGTTGAGGCGAGAAAGTCTAAAGCTTTATCGAAAAAACAAGGAATCCTAACACTCGTTATTTTCGTTACAATCCACGACGAGAATCTGAGCCTGCCCGCAACGGCCGATCGTAGACAAACCGCCAATGCAAGATGCTGGACTCATTATCGAGGTCAGCACACCAACATGTTGTTGAAAACTCCGTTAAAACAAAAATTCGTCACTTGATTTCAGCAAGCTAGAAACCTCGGAAAGCCGGGCGCGATAGTTTGGTCTGGATTAATGAACGCCGTCAACTTTCCAGTGTCTAGGCACAAAAAACAGAAGCGTGTGACTGGCATGGATTGGTATCGCCCCCTAATAAGGGTACGCTTTTTGTGCAATACGGGTGTCTCTACGGGAAAGTGGCGCCATTCTCTTGCTGCGACTCAAAGGATGGTTCGATCTACCGGTGATTATCTGCGATTTTCATCCTAACATGCGAACACGGTAGCGGGCACGCCTATTCGATCGCATGATCGACTTTTCCCTAAATAACAACCTGCTCTGCCTGCGAGAGTCGCAACAAAAAACGTCCACGAAAGACGGTGTTATGTCGACACAAAATTGCCCATGCTCACCACCCTCGGCTAAACATCCGCCAGATTCACGTTATATCTTCCAAGAGCAAAACTTCCGGGTTTGCCGAGTCAAGTACCAAGCAGCAACAACTGTATCCTGGCGGAGGGCCGAGAGCACCTCTTTATCATTAAACGAGATAAATCCACCAAAATCTGAATAATGCCACCGGCCTCTCTCTGAAAAGCAATTCACGCCGCAACACCGCTGACATCACCGATTAGTTCGTCCACGACCAGTGCGCGCCGGTTTTCGTTTATGTCTGCATCTCGCGGATTCAATTTCTGCACGCACGCACCAAAAAAAGTAAAAAACGAAGAATATTCGTTCGACGCCCCCCGCCGCATGGCCATAGCCTGTCGTCAACCCAGGATCGGCGTTACTTACAGCGCGTCGTTGCAGCCATTGACCTGAGTTACGCTGCTCTGCCGGCGATCTTCAATGCCGGAAGTGCCGCACGCCGGTGAAGACCATGGCCACTCCTGCTTTATCCGCAGCTGCGATCACTTCTGCATCACGAATCGAACCGCCCGGCTGGATGACCGCGGTCGCGCCCGCTTCGATCGCTGTCTCAAGGCCATCGGCAAACGGGAAAAATGCATCGGAAGCAACAACCGAACCCGCAATTGCTTTTCCACCTTTAGAGGCGGCAATGCGTGCAGAATCGACGCGACTCATTTGCCCCGCGCCAATGCCAGTCGTCGCAGCAGATTTCGCGTAGACAATAGCGTTCGATTTCACATGCTTGGCGACGCGGCTTGCGAAAATCAAATCAGCGAGTTCGGTCTCTGTTGGGCGGCTCTGGGTAACAATTCTCAGGTCATCGAGGTGGACCTGGCCACAGTCGCAATCCTGGGCAAGAAAACCACCACCAACGCTGCGAATGACGGTTCCGGCAACAGTCGGATCAGGCACAGCGCCTGCGATCAGCAGCCGCAAGTTCTTCTTTTTAGCCAGAATTTTAACCGCCTCCGGCTCCGCATCTGGCGCGATGATCACCTCAGAAAAAAGGTCTGCCATCTTTTCTGCGGCCGCCGCGTCAAGCGTACGATTGACTGCTATGATGCCACCAAATGCACTGACTGGATCGCAGGCTAGAGCACGAGGCCAAGCGTCGGCAAGATCGGCACCCAGGGCCACACCGCATGGATTGGCGTGCTTGACGATGACAACCGCCGGTTCATCAAACTCAGCGACGCACTCGTAGGCTGCGTCGGTGTCATTAATGTTGTTATACGAGAGTTCCTTCCCCTGCACCTGCCGCGCTGTCGCTACACCCGGCCGGTTTCCGGTTATGTAGAAAGCCGCCGCTTGGTGGGGGTTTTCGCCATAACGCAGAATTTGTCGCCTGGTGCCGACGATACTTCGCCGTTCTGGGAAACGCTCACCGACCTGACTGGCAAACCAGGACGCGATCGCGGCATCATAGGCCGCGGTGCGGCCAAACGCCGCGCACGCGAATCGGCGACGTTGGGCAAGGGTAGTACCGCCGCTCTCAAGCGCGGCGATCAGATCGGGATATTGGGCGGGATCAGTCAGCACCGTAACAAAATCATGGTTCTTGGCGCCGGCACGAATCAGCGCCGGCCCGCCAATATCAATATTTTCTATACACTCCGCGAACTCGGCTCCCTGCGCAACCGCGGCTTCGAACGCATAAAGATTGACTACCAACAGATCAATCGGAGAAATATCATATCGGTTCATTTGCGTAAGATGCTCAGGCAAATCGCGACGGCCGAGCAGACCACCATGAATTTTGGGCACCAACGTCTTCACTCGTCCATCGAGAATTTCTGGAAATCCCGTATAATCAGCCACTTCCGTTACGTTCATGCCTGCCTCACGTAAGGCGCGAGCTGAACCGCCAGTCGACAGGATTTCCACCTTCTTTGTTGTTAATGCCGCACCCAATTCGACCAACCCCGTCTTGTCGGATACCGATATCAGTGCGCGCCTGATGTTTACCACGTCGGTCATCAACAAAAACCCCTGCTCAATGGGAACCGGTCACCGGCACAGCCGAGATAGCATTAGCTGGTGATCCATGAATAATCTTCGTACTGATCAACAAGTAGACGATAGCCTTATGGTCGGGGTCCACAAAGCGGAAAAGATTGAAATGCTTGACCAAGAACGATGCGGAAATCGAGGCGATCTCCTGCCTCACCGGTAGACCGGCAGGAATCGTCACTGGCCCGTCTGCAAGGCACGACAGAGCAAAGCGTGATGGGTCGGTGGCCACGCCAAGACTGCCTTTGATACCGCCAGTCTTGGCGAAGCTGGCATAACACGCAACATTGGGAATCTTCGGATCATCCAAACGTTCGACAACAACCTTGTTGTTAGCTCCGATAAGGCGGAAATCCGTCGACACCGATCCGATCGTAGTGTCAGCCCGCGCTGAAACGCCCAATACCGACAACCCCAGAAAGAACGCTACCCAGAGACCTCGATTCATCACTTTTCTCCTTCGCCGATGGCCCGTTCATAGACGGCGAGCGTGGCGCTGCAAATAACAGACTGACCATACAACGCCTCAGCCCGCGCCCTTCCGGCAGCCCCAAGGCTTGCGCGCATCGAGGAGTCCAAGATCAGCTTGGCCAAGGCATCGGCCAAAGCCGCGGGATCACGCGGCGGAACTAGAAGTCCCGTCTGGTCACGAACAACTGCATCCCGGCACCCCGTGACATCCGTGGCCACCACCGGCAGCCCTGAAGCCATCGCTTCAAGAAGAAATAAAGGTAGTCCCTCCCGATATGATGGCAGGCAAGCAATGTGAGCCGAATGCAGTAGCGCGGCCATGTCATCGACCCTACCAATCCAACGCACGGGAGATGCACCCCTCAGCACAGTGTCCGGCAGCGATCCAGGGTTTTCCGGGTCTGGCGTCCCGGCGAGGACCAGATCCGCCAAGTTGCCGCGCTCATGCAGGATTTTTCCGGCCTCAATATATTCCCGCACACCCTTGTCGAGCAACATCCGTGCGCCGAGCACGACTTTGATGACGCCCGCCTTAGGCGAGTGCGGGCGGAAACGCTCTAGATCGACACCGGCTCCCGGGATCAGAATAGCTCTTTCGCTCGGAATCGCGCCGCTTGCCACGGCTGTCATCCGATCCTCCGAGTTCTCAAAAATGGCAAACGCCCCGCGCGCACCGATCGCGGTTTGGAGCGCTAACCGCACGAAAGGGCGTAGCAGGCGCGCCTTCAGGGAATTGGATGCAAACACAAACCCCTGCCCCACCGGAGCGTTGACCACGGACTTCACGCCAGCAATACCGGCTGCCAACGTCCCGAGGACGATTGCCTTTAAGGCGACGTGATGGACCACGTCTGGTTGTAATGAGCGATAATGTCTGACAATGTCGGCGAACAGTAAAAATTCAGAAAACGGGTTAATCCGAGCCCGGACGAAATCGACCCCAATTACGCCAAACCCCTCCTCCCGCAGCAAAGCTGACGCTGGTCCCACGCGCGTCAAGACGGTTACGCGCCAGCCCGCCTCACGCGCCGCGCGGGCGCGCGAAAGAAAATGCGATGCGAAGAACCAGTCCTCGCCGATTAAGAAGACCAGATGCTTAGGCACGATTTAAAATGCTGCCCTACTTTCCCATCGCCATGCGTCGCGGCACATATCCTCGATCTTACGAGTGGCTCGCCACTGTAGTAATCCTGCGGCCAGAGACGCATCAGCATAACACTCAGCAACGTCACCGGGACGCCGAGGCATGATTGAATACGGCACCTTTTTGCCCGTGGCCGCTTCAAATGCCGCCACGAGTTGCAGAACCGAATATCCGGTTCCAGTGCCAAGATTGACCGTGATAATCCCGCCGTGCCCAAGCGTGCGCCGGAGTGCAAGTTCATGGGCCTCAGCCAAGTCCATAACATGAATGTAATCGCGTATACCTGAGCCATCAGGCGTAGGGTAGTCATCGCCGAAAACGCGCAAAAAAGGGCGCCTCCCCCGCGCCACCTGACAAAGATACGGCATAAGGTTCGCCGGCACACCACGCGGATCTTCGCCGATCAGCCCGGAGATGTGCGCACCAACCGGATTGAAATACCGCAGCACTGCCGCCGACTGGATGGCGCCGGTGCGGACCAGATCAGTGATCATACCCTCCATTACCAACTTCGTACGACCGTAAACATTGGTCGGATGCACGGCTGCGGTCTCCGTAATCGGGCAGATCTCAGGTTCACCGTACACCGCGGCAGAGGATGAAAACACGATGCGTGACACTCCCGCACGCCGCATGGCGGCCAGCAAACGTACCGTTCCCACAATATTAACATCGAGATAAAGGAGCGGTTCCATCTCGCTTTCCCCGACGGCCTTTTTCGCAGCAAAGTGGATCACCGCATCGACCGGACAGGTGGAGAACGCCCGGGTTAGTGCAAGTTCGTCACGGATATCCGCTTCAATAACGGGAATCTCTATGCCGCTGATCCGCTGGATCCGCTCCGGGACACCCCGATCCGCATTGGAAAAATCGTCGAGAAGAACGACGTTGTAGCCACGCTCCAGCAAAACGACCGCCGTGTGCGAACCAATAAATCCCGCCCCACCCGTCAGCAAGATACGCGCCATTTGACCCAGATTCCTTGATTCGCCAGTATGGGATCTTGCCACTTCACCATCCATGCCGTCATTGGTGCCCCGGCCTGTTCCAATGTGGGAGCGCCAAAAACACTCATAGCAGGCTCATGTCAGCCCATCTTGGTTATGGCCCATTTGATCTGCTGAGGGCCATCCTGCGACACGTTCAGAACGATCTGCTCCCCGCGCCGTGGTTCATTACCACCTAGATAAGCGCTTTCCTCGATCAGGATGGCCGCACCGTCAGCGCGAAACCGCCAGCCTTGCCCCCCCGGCAGCCGTAGCAAAGCAGCCGCACCATCACGTTGCAAGCTGGCTGTAACATTAGGATGCAGATGGAAGCGAAGGGTAAAGGGCTGCCCTTCATCGGACTCAATAATGTCTTCTCCGCGCAAATCCTCACCGCTTTCCGCAAGGTAGAGACGCCGACGGTGGATCGCGTTGAATACCGGACGCCAACCGTCGTGACTCATTTCTAGCCAATGAGCACCATTGGCTTCCTGGCGTTGCGCCTCGACGATGCTGGGCCTCCGACCCAACCCACTCGACCTAAGCTCCGACGACGAGACGTCCGCAATAACAAGCGTAGAATGGGCAGCCGTAGCGCGTAGGGCATCTCGCCAGTCACCTGGCGATGCCGGAGCGGCACCGCAATTGACGACCAATCGTTCGCGGCCGACAGAAAACTCGAACGACAATGTCCCAGCGTGGGCCAAGCGGTCGGCACCGGAAGGCGGTGGTGCCCCGGCGTCCGCAAGCAGCACGCTCCTGCCTGCAGCCAACCTGTAAAATCCTGTATCCGCTAATGTCGTGACGCTACGGCCAGTGCGGCCGGCCTGACCAAGCACCAAGTCGATCAGGTTCGGCCACTCCTCACGGGATCCATTGAACAATGCGAGGCCACCATCGCCATGCCTCAATGCCCGCAGCGCAACGGCCATACGTTCAATCGCGCCGGGCAGGCTTGCTGGCGCCTCAATGCGCCCCGCCTGCAGCAATGCTCGAATTTCGGTTAAATCCTGCAAGCAGGCGAGGTGTGCCGCCGGACTCCGCTCAACGTGGCCGCCATCCGGAAGAACCTGGCGTTCGATTTCCGGCGGCAGAAATCGCAAAACCCGTTGAAGAAACGGTGCGTGCTCTGGAATCGCGACAGCAGCTGCGGTCAACCCTTTAAGGGCGGTCAACGCCGAGCCGTCACGCGCTTCGACTGGCAACAACGCCGCAAGAGCCCGTGCGTCGTACACCAGCCGCGCCATGAGTTCTTGCCGAAACTCATCGTCAGCGGAAGACGCAAAAAAATCATAATGTCCAAGCCAGCTTGCAACCCGAGCGCCAATAACCGGCGCGCTCATCGCCCGGCTGGGGACATCCGAGCAGTTGATCCAGTCGCTGACCAAGGCTCGGGCTCGGACCCGAGCAGCATCGGACCCAAGCGCACGCAAATCGCGGAGCCACGAAAATCCATGGATGTAGTCATGAATGAGTGCCGTCCCCTGCGACGACCCAAATCCGCCCGGCAAAAGAGCCTTGGTCGTCCCAAGATATTCAACTTCTCCTTTTAGAACCCGAGCGCCGCGACCAGGATCACCAGGCCACGGGTCGCGAACCGGCAGCGTGGGAGCATCAGGGATTGCCGGCCCCCGAAAACCGGTCAGCCGAGAGATCCATTCGCGCGCCCCGACCATCAACGTACCTCCCCGACGGACAAACCCCGCAGCGCGGCAATCGCCCCACGGTAGTCCGGAGACCCAAACACAGAAGTTCCTGCCACCAAAACATCTGCACCTGCGGCAATTGCAGCAGGTGCCGTGGCAACATCAACCCCGCCATCGACTTCGATCCGTATCGCACGGCCCGAAGCATCGATCATCCGTCGGAGTGCCGTAATCTTTTCCAGCTGGCTCACCAGAAACTTTTGGCCACCAAAACCGGGATTGACTGTCATGACCGTAACGAGGTCGATAAGGTCAAGGACATGGCCGATCGCCTCGATCGGGGTAGCAGGGTTAAGCGCAACCCCTGCCCGTTTGCCGGCCGCACGAACAGCTTGTAGCGAGCGATGGAGGTGATACCCCGCTTCCGCGTGGACGATGATCTGATCTGCCCCCGCATCCGCAAAGGCGGCGATATAAGGATCGATCGGTGTAATCATCAGATGGACATCAAAGGGGAGTCTCACACGATCGCGCAATGCCCGAAGGACCAACGGGCCGAAGCTAATATTTGGTACGAAATGCCCATCCATGATATCAAGATGCAGCCAGTCCGCCCCGGCAGCAGCGACGGCAGTTGCTTCTTCAGCCAAGCGCCCAAAATCGGCTGCCAGCAGACTTGGAGCAACAAGGATATCGGAGGCCATACTGTTCATGACACTCCTTCTAATGGAGCGAATCGGCTTGCCACAAGCATCCTCTTCCTAAGTTATTGCCCATTTTTGAAAAAGCGGTGCAAAGTTGCGAACCGCCCATCGCGCCAGATGTAACGTGCCGCGTGTGGTCCACGAAAATGCGGCACAACGCGATCCGCGACAGAAATCTATGTCCCCGTCACGCCTCGTCCCCGAGCCGATCGAGCGGGTCGTCACGCATCGCGCCGCGCTGCAAGCGCCAGAGCAAGGGTTCCATCGTCAAGAATCTCGATCGCACCACCGACCGGCACGCCTTGGGCCAGTTGAGTTACCCGAATGCCCGTCGTCTTGAGGCGATCCATCAGATAATGTGCACTGGCCTGCCCCTCAACGGTTGATGGTAAGGCAAGAATAATCTCCCGAACACGATCATCGAGCCGAGCCAGCAACGGCGCGATACGCAGCGTTTCCGGACCACGGCCTGTGATCGGCGACAGCAGTCCACCTAACACATGATAGCGCCCACGATAGATTCCTGCGCGTTCCAGTGCCCAAAGGTCTGCCACCGATTCCACAACGCAAATCATTGGCTCCCGAGATGCATCAGCGCAAATCGTGCAAGGGTCAGATGTGTCGAGGGTAAAACATGTTGAGCAAGCGCGTACCTGCTCCGCTGCGTCCTTCAGCGCCGCAATCAATGGCACCAATCTGTGCTCCCTGTCACTAAGCAGCCGCAGCACGATCCGCCGCGCGCTTCGTGGCCCCAATCCAGGGAGACGAGCGATGATCTGCGTAAGGCGCTCGATCGCTGGCGCGCTCATCCGGCTATTCCCCTTTTATATCGCAAAGTCCGCTGCCCTTTCATGATGGGCTCGATACTCCGCAACTGCGGAAGCAGCAATTGAAGCTGGTTCTGGAACTGTCGTGGGCACGACCGGGATCGCTACGATGCCCCCCGTTCCCTTCAGGCCCTCGGGTCGAGCGGCGATCCGGAAGCTTCTTCCAGCGGGGCCTCGGCCGACATACGTCCAGGATCAGGTTCAGCCAACCCAATTTTATGGAAGAATCGTTCCACCTGTTGCAGCATCTGCTCTTTTGGAAGAGGCGCGAAGAACTCAGGCCCCTGCACCTCGTCGCAGCCATATTCAATTAGCAGATCTGCCTGAATGTCATTGCTCACGCCTTCGGCAGTAACCTCGAGATTAAGCGCATGAGCCAGATCGATTATCGCGCGAACGATGGGGCCGTTTGCCGCATCCGATTCCAGATCAGCGATAAATCGACGATCAATTTTGAGCCGGTCAAACGGAATATCATACAGCGTTGCTAACGAGGAATAACCTGCTCCAAAATCGTCGAGTGCCGTTCGACAACCCAACAGGCGCAACGCCCGCAAATTCTCATGGCTTCGCCCATCGTTTTCCAGCATTGACGACTCGGTTATTTCAAATTCTATCCTCGACGGATCAATCTCGGCGTCATCCAAGAGGCTGGCCACATCACGAACCAGTCTGGCATCACGCAACTGCACTGGGGAGATATTGACGCAAACGCGGCAGCCGTCAGGCAGCCGGCGCACTAGGTCGATCGCCTCGCTGAGCACGAACATTCCAATTGCTCCAATCAAGCCGTTCTGTTCGGCGATCGCTGTGAATATTTCCGGCGGAATCGGTCCGCGTTCGGGATGATTCCAGCCAACCAGCGCTTCGACTCCGACGACCCTTCGGCTTCGCAAGGCAATAATCGGCTGAAACTCCATGACGAGACCGCCATTCGCCACGGCGTGCCGCAACTCACGCTGCAACGTCGGATCATCCCGCAGATTGCGGTCTAGCCGTGGATCGAAAATGCGCCACGTTCCTCGCCCCCCTGCTTTTGCTCTATACAAGGCAGAATCGGAATTTTTGTACAATTCTTCCGGTGTCGCGCCATCCCTGGGTGCAATTGCAATCCCGACGCTGGTTCCGATTTCAATCGTTACACCGTCAAACTTGAATGGCCGGGCTACCCGATCAATGATCCGCTCCGCCACTGCCGCCACCTCAGCCTCGTCACCCGTGTCAAGAAGGAGTGAAAATTCGTCGCCGCCAAGACGCGCCACCACGTCGCGGTCGCGGATCGTCGCACGCATTCGATGCGCAACGGCACGCAAAACACGGTCGCCCATGGAATGGCCGTAGACGTCGTTCACGCCTTTAAATGAGTCCAGGTCTAGGGTGAGCAGGGCTGCGCCGGTCGAATTCTTCAGACCCGCAAGCATGGCCGTCACGGCGGCATTGAATTCAACCCGGTTTGCGAGTCCTGTGAGCATATCGTGCGTTGCGAGGAACGCGATGTGCTCCCGAGACTGATGGCTAGCGGTCACATCCGAGCCAACTCCGCGATAGCCCGAAAAATCCCCGTTCGGTCCATCAAAAATCGGCTTTCCAGTTAGTGACCACCACCGCCGTTCGGGCCCTACTTGTACCGGAACGACGATGTCCCGCATGGGTAACCGCGCCTCAAGGCACGCCAAAAAACGTGCTTGGCTGGCGCCGGAATCCGAAGCGGTACTACCAAACAGGACATCTACGAGCTTGCCTTGCATGGATTCCAACGGTCGGTGGGCCACCTCCGCAAAGCGGGGCGACACGTGTTTGAGGCACAACTGGGCATCGGTTTCCCAAAGCCAATCACTGGCACTCTCCTCGAAATCACGGAGCAGGATACGAATTGTCTCGTTCGTGTGCTCGAGTCGAATCATGGTCAGCGTCCGCTCAATCATGCGTGCGTTGAGCGACAGGATCGAATAGAGCGTGTAGAGCGCATAAATAACGACGCAAACGACAATGGGTAGCGAACCGGCCGGGGAACGGTAGGCTACCGATGCCAAAGTCCCGAGAGTAAGCGGCCACCATACAGCGAAAGCATAGGTCATCGGACCACCGATGACCGTGCTGGCAATCAACGCCACCTCAACTCCGACAATGAGCGTCGCGACATGAGGGGCACCCGAACGAATCACCAAGTTCAGGTAAATCGCCCAGAAAATCCCGAGCGTGAGCCTCGCGATAAAAAGCCATCGCCGCGTCGAGCCCATAGTTGCCAGTTGATCAGAGCTGGAAAGCCAACGTTGCGCGACGACCAAGTTGGCGCCGTACGCGAATACGAGCGCTCCCAGGCAAAGTAAGAACAGCCCATGCTCGAGTGCATGAGGATGCTGAAATACTAAAGCGAGAGCCACCAAGGCTCCCGCTGGCACCATAACAAAACTTTGGCGAGCCCAGCTGTCGAGATGCCTCATCCTGACGCTATCGACATATTGGTCCGGAATCGCGCGACTTGTTATCAGCAGCTGGCCTAACTTTCGCAGGAGCGGAATTTTCTCTGTTCGGTCACCCTGCCCAGGCACTTCGCTGCGTCTCCTTCCTTTTTGTCACCGGTCGACGCCCGGTCGAAGCTTCTATTGAAACCGTTCGTGCCTGAACCCTTATCGCGGACAATGCGATCAGAGCGGGGGTAAAGCGCTATTTGGATCTGAAACAACCACCCGACAACGCAAGCGGCGGAACACCTGGCCCGATGAGAGAAGACCCCGCCGAGCTGCATCTTCCAGAACAAACTTTGCCTTATAGAGGGCTATCACGAAAAATATCCTTTCACAACCGAAAGATGTATCGCTTATGATACCTTGCCTTCTACACCCCGAAAAGGAGATCCAGGTGAACGCTTCAGTCGGCTCCCCACAACCCGAGTTGGCGCTCCAGGCTGCCACGGTTGCACCATTCTACCCAGAAAAGTTGAACGCTCGGCTCGCATTGACGAGTGCGGTGTTACATGACGCTTGGCGGGTGCGTCATGATAGTTATGTCTCCCAAGGCTATTTGGACCCGCGACCGGATGGTCTTTTCCAGGATGAATATGATCAGGATGACACGTCAATTACCACTGTGCTCTACCACGAGGACGTTCCTGTCGCATCCGTACGTGTCAGTCGGCACGACACTGATCAACTTGCTCGTGGCCGGATAACGATGCCGACGTTCGAGGTTTTTTCCGACGTCATTCCCGACTTTTTGGCAAAAATCGGGCAGCCGGGTCAGCCAGCCACCGCCGCAGAGGCAAACCGCCTGGTCTGCCTCCCGGAATACCGCAAAGATCTCAGGATCATCTCCGGCCTGTTCCGCATCGCCAAGTACCTGACCAAATATCTCGAAACCGACGTCACGTTCGTATCCGCACGGCGGAATCATATCCCCATCTATCGCCGCATCGGCTTTCACGTCGCCGCAGAACCTCGCCCATACAGCAAGCTCCGCTTCGACACCGCCCTGCTCGCCGCCATCTATCCAGAATACGAAACAATCCAGCGCCCCTATCCCGCACTGTCAACGGTCCGTAAGGGCGACCAATGGTACAATGCCCTGCTCACCGGCGAGCCCGTACCAGTCTTCCCCAACGGCATGAACCCGTGGCGCGAAACCACGCCCACGCACGAGCTTGAAGCCGCGTGAGTATGCCGGAGAGTCAAGTAAAGGCTGGCAGAGCAGCCCTCGTCATCCTCTTTTCGGGTACGGGTATTCATCAATTTCCCATGGCATCTAATGCCCAGAGACAGGAAGAGATCCGGCAACGGATTTACCCGGTCTGCGTACCAAGCCGCACTCCCCCTCCAAGGGCAGCGAAAGCCGGACGACGAGCAAGGCTCTGCAACAAGGCGAGGATGATGGTGTTCGGGGTCTACCGACCCACCCGCCGTCGAACTCCGTCCCTGTGGTGTGGGTTCTGTTTGTTCACGCCACAACAAACCTACTTGTCAGGTTGCCAGCCTCGTCTGGCGGCGGCGCGGTCACGCCCGTTTCGGCTACGCTCGTTCATGAATGCCTGCCCGTCTAGGATGGGACACCCACCAGACTTGCCTTTCAGAACTCTCTGGTTGGCTGACTCCACCTCAGGACTCAGAGCGCATCATGAACGTGGCGCTTCGTGTTTTCAATGAGGTGTTCCCCGATGAAGATGCCACACGGGCGTGGTTCGGGAAGACGCGCTGGCCGAACGCGGTCCCCATGTGACCATTGCAGGGCGTATGGCAATACCGCCAACACCCCGATGCTCGGAACCTCATCTGCCCCCGCTGGTCACATGGGCAACAGGCCTTGTACGGCTGATCGTGTCCTCCATTCATGGATCTCTCTGTGCTCAAAGTGGGCCAACGCCTCGGCGTTCGCGACGGCACCGCATGCACCCCGAACATTGCATCCGCGCCGTGATGGCCGAAACTCTTCCGATCTTTGCCCAAGGCGTCGAGAGCGAGAAGATAAACCGCCGATGCACATCCTCCTGCGAGCGGAAACCATACCCCTCCGAACCTGACCGCAGCGGTACGAAGTGTCCTCCAGTACTCGTCGCGACCGAACGCCGTGGGCGCGAGGTGACGAGAGTCATTCCGACCCACGGCTAGGCCGAGATTGCGGTGGCGCCCGATGGCATGGTTGGAGCAGAGTGCCACGGTGATAATGGGCGACCTTCCCTCCTTACAAACACATCGGCACGATTAGAGACATCACGTTTGGAGATTTTGTGTGCGACAAGGACGATTGTCAGACACAAACGTGTTCCCCCTACAGGTACAGGTACCTTACCCCGCAGCGCATGACGTACCAAGGCACCTTGGACAAGGAAACCTTCGAAAGTGCGCAACACACAGCCGGTACCGGTCGTCGATCGATCGCCACCCGGGAGGACGGCCCCTGCCGATCAAGGCAAACAGTAGGCCGCCAAACTCGACTGCGTTCCTGCCGCCTGTTTTTCGTTCCTGGATTTAGAATCCGGACGCGAGCCTCGGGCTCACGCTGCAATCTCGCCCTCTTGTTCTTTACGGTCTTGAACTCTCATCTTCGCGACATTGTTCCCGCCACCTTGACGACGACTGATGAGCATAAAAGCGGGAACAGCTTCGCCGAAGCCACGGACCGGCGCTATTGCATCCTGAGAGACTGGCAGTTTATGCTCACGTTCCCCTCTTGATCGCGTACTTTCTTTTTGACCCGCCGGTTTTCGCTTGTTCTGCCTTTCCTTTGGTTCGGAAGATTGTTCTGCCCCGGTGTTATCCATATCCAAAGTCGGGGGAAACGCCGAAGACCCGATAAGTTCTGGGCGGTCTAGCGGCCTCGATGCTGCCTTCGCAGTAGACCCCTCCCGGCGTCCAAATAATGATTTACCTGACGGCCCACCACGACGTCGGCGTTTCGGGCCCGGCTCCTCCCATTCAACGGGATCCAGCCCGCTGATTAAAATCCGCGGAATGGGGTGGCTGATAAGCTTTTCAATAGCTTCAACAGTTGCCCGCTCATCCGGTGCAGCTAATGTCAAAGCTCTGCCTTCGCGACCAGCGCGGCCGGTCCGCCCGATCCGATGCACGTAATCTTCAGCATGATGCGGCACATCGAAATTAAACACATGGCTCAGCCCGCCGATATCGAGGCCCCGAGCGGCGACATCAGAACAAACCAGCAATTGCAATTCACCAGCCTTAAATTTTTCCAGGGTCGTGAAACGCAGCGATTGCGCCATGTCGCCGTGCAGTGCGCCCGCCGAAAACTTGTGGCGCAATAGAGACTTCGACAGAATATCAACGTCGCGTTTGCGGTTGCAGAAGATCAGTGCGTTTTGTACCTCCTCCGCACGTATCAGGCGCCGTAGGGCTTCACGCTTGTTACCCGTTTCAACCAAAGCAAGCCCTTCGGTGATCGTAGTTGCCACCGTCGCGGGTTTGGAAACAGTGATGGTTTTCGGGTTCGAAAGAAATGCATCAGCCAACCGTCGAATTTCGGGCGCCATGGTCGCCGAAAAGAACAATGTCTGTCGCAGTGGCGGCAATAGCGAGACTACTCGTTCGATATCCGGAATGAATCCCATATCGAGCATGCGGTCCGCTTCATCGATTACAAGAACCCGAACATCGCTGAGTAGCAATCCGCCGCGCTCGAACAGATCAATCAAGCGCCCCGGCGTCGCAATCAGCACATCGACGCCTCGAGCCAGTGCTTCCTTCTGATCAGCCATGCTTTCGCCGCCAATCAGGAGAGCGTGGCTAAGCCTGAGATACTTGCCATAAAGGCGGCAATTCTCTGCAACCTGCAACGCGAGTTCACGGGTCGGTTCCAGGATCAAGGAGCGCGGCATTCGGGCACGCGCACGTGAACCCGAGAGAATATCGAGCAACGGCAAAGTAAAACTTGCCGTCTTGCCGGTACCTGTCTGGGCGCATCCGAGCACGTCCCTCCCCATCAGTACCGTCGGAATTGCCTGAGTCTGGATCGGCGTAGGTGTCGTGTAGCCTTTTTCAGCCAAGGCACGCAAAACCTCGGCCGACAAACCGAGTTCCGAGAAACCAACGTGCTCTTGCGCGGTTTCACCGCCCGCCGAGGTGTCGGTTGTATTATACTGAGTGATGGACAATTCGAACGACCAATTCGTGTAAGAGGAGCGCGATGTCGCGCATCGCCACCGCACAACAGTGCAGTTTTTGCTGATATCGAGAAACAGACAGGCAAAGTCAAGGATATCGACCGTCTACTGCCTGGGAAGTACCATACGCCCATCAAATTCTCTTTGTCATGCACTCAGACACTGATGCTTTTGAGTGACGAATAATGCATCGGCAAACCCCTGCTCGGGGTGACTTGAGTTTCAACAGTAATGACCCGATGTATGGTGAAGGGGACGCATCAAGTCCTGATTAGGAGCCACAATGTTCATCGAGACCGAACCAACACCAAATCCAGCCACATTGAAATTTCTTCCCGGCCGACAAGTGCTTGCGGCCGGCACTGCGGATTTTGCCGACTCCGAGCACGCGTCAGGCAGCCCGCTCGCCTGCGAGTTGTTCGCGCTTGAAGGCGTGACCCGCGTATTCCTCGGAGAGGATTTTATTTCCGTCACAAAAGCAAACGACATAGAGTGGTCGGCATTGCGACCGCAGATTCTGGGCGCAATCATGGAGTATTTTCTCGCCGGTTACCCTGTGATGGTTGCCAACGGGAAAACGAGTGATGAAGATGTCGATCCCGAAGATCACGAAATTGTCTCGCAGATCAAGGAACTGCTTGACCAAAGAGTCCGCCCCGCCGTTGCCGGCGACGGCGGAGATATTGTTTTTCGTGGGTTTCGAAACGGCATCGTGCGACTCCACATGCAGGGAGCCTGCGCCGGCTGTCCCTCCTCGACTGCCACTTTAAAAATGGGTATCGAAAATCTTCTCCGGCACTATATTCCGGAGGTAAAGGCTGTCGAGCAGGTTGCCGCCTGAATCTGCTCGAATTCACCGGACCAAACGCGGGGTAAACTCCTCATGGCACTTGATGATGCGGCGCTTGACGCGCTGTTCCGTACGGCGCGCACCAAGTCCGCTTGGGCGACCACTTCAGTTTCGGACGAGACGCTGCGTGAGCTCTACGACCTGCTGAAATGCGGGCCGACTTCGGCCAATTGCTCACCAGCCCGTTTCGTTTTTCTGCGAACCAAGGCCTCCAAGGAAAGGCTGAAACCGGCGCTTAATCCTGGCAACATCGACAAGACGATGGCTGCTCCCGTGACCGTTATTGTCGCATACGACCCGCTTTTTTACGAATATCTACCACGACTTTTTCGCCATGTGGACGCGCGTTCCTGGTTTTCTGGCAATCCTGATCTTGCCGAGGAAACAGCGTTCCGAAATGGTACTCTGCAGGGTGCGTACCTGATCATGGCTGCCCGTGCACTTGGCCTCGACTGTGGTCCGATGTCGGGGTTTGACAAGGAAACCATTGATCGCGCTTTCTTTTCCGGGAATGGCTGGAAGTCGAATTTCCTGGTTAATCTTGGCTACGGGCTTGCCGAAGATCCGTTTCCGCGCAATCCGCGCCTAAACTTTGAAGAGGCATGTATCCTCGAATGACATGATACCGACCGATGGGATGATCGAGCACAGGGTTCCACGCATGATTCTGAGCATCGACGCTTGCGGCGGGTATGCCTCGATTGGTGTTCTGGAAGGCGATGTACTCCGCGCGGATCGTACGATGCAGGGCAACACAGGAATTGCCGACAACCTAGCAACAATGCTTGCGGGCTGCCTGCAGGATGCGGCTGTTTGTGTCGATGCACTTGATGCGGTCGCCGTCACCGTTGGTCCCGGTAGTTTTACCGGCATCCGAGCGTCGCTGGCGTTGGGCCTCGGGTTCTGCACCGCAACGGGAATTCCCATCCACGGTGTGCGTCTAAGTGATGCATTTCGCGCAGCCCTTCCGGATCTGGCGCGCCCACTTTGGATCGCGGTCACGGCCAGGCGGGGTCGCCTATTCTTGGAGCGCGAGGGCGTTGCAGGAGGCTTTGCTGAAGATTCGCTCCCAGTCCCCGACGAACCAATCGCATTAGCTGGTGAGCGGGCTGCCGATGCCGCGGCGCTCTTTGCTGCTGGAGGGCATGACATCCTGCTGACACCCGTTCGGCACCCACATCCAACCGCCATCGCGACCGCCCTGAGGAACAAGATCGCCCTTGGACTACCGACCGCCCCTGCATCGCCACTCTACGTCGACCCTCCAGAGGCGAAACTACCGCAAGGCGGACTTCGTCCGGAACCAGTGTGACCGAAACGATCCACGTCGGTGGTACCGAATATGCGAGCGTCATTACGCTTTTGCAGAACGAATGCTTTCCCGACGACCGTTGGAGCGAGCAATCGATCCGGATTCTCCTGAGCAACCCTGGAGGCTTTGGGGTTGTTGCCGATGGCGGTTTTGCGCTGGGTCGTGCGATAGTCGGGGAGGCGGAACTCCTTAGCCTCGGCGTCTGGCCAGAGGCGCGCGGCAGGGGGCTTGGTAAGGCTCTGCTCCATCGGGTTGTCTCGGAAGCACGCCTCCGTGGAGCTGAAGTTCTCCTCCTCGAGGTGGCCGCGAACAACAGCATCGCTATAGACTTATATCGCGGCTGCGGGTTTGTGGCATCCGGCCACAGACGCGATTACTATAGCGCTGGCCAGGATGCCATTTTACTTGGGCTCAAACTTTAAAAGTAATTAGCCTTTCTTGATCACAAGCACTGCGCTGCCATCGTCCAGATCGATCCGGTCCAGCACGTCGTGGCCTTGGTCGGTCGCTGCACGCGGGACGTTGCTCAGCGGCTCAGCCCCCCGCAGGCGGACCAGCAGGATTTGGCCGACTTGCATTGCATCGAGTGCGAGCCGCGTACGGACATAGGTCATCGGGCATGTCTCTACCGTGATATCGATGGCACGATCATGGGAAGGCAGGCACAGCGCAATCCTATCGTCACACGTCGTCATGCATCCTCCAGACAGTCAGGATTTTTTCAGATGTCGCAGATGTATCTTCCGATCGGGGAAACCATGCAAATCCGGTTGCCGGGCATGGCGGGACGCCACCATTTGTCGAAACGCACTGATATGATATGCGGGCGCCATATCGCGCATCACGACGACGCAATGACAATATCAAGCCGGGTTAGCACAGCGGTAGTGCAGCGGTTTTGTAAACCGAAGGTCGGGGGTTCAAATCCCTCACCCGGCACCATTCCACGCTGTGTCCAGTCTTGAGACATAGGTAACGTTTCGTACCGGAGACATGGGTTACACCCGGACAGCGAAGGGGTTGTCGAGGGGCTGTAAGGTCCTTTGCTCCAGATCGATAAATCCGAGATCGTAATGCATGAAGGAGACGAGCCAAATGCCCTCGTCGACTTCCTTGATTCCGAGGCGCTGGCCCGCCAGCACGATGGAGATGTTGATCTTTTTCTGGTGGAGACAGAGCCTGCCGCAGGCTGTGACCAAAGCGTCGCGGTCATGCAGCGGATAGGAGAGTTCCGGTAGTCCGCGATAGGGCGTTGGCGAGGGGGTATAGACCTCGGCCGGATATTTCATGGCCAGGGCCTCGTGCGGACGTTCGCTGTTGAACTCCTGGCGGAAGCTGTCGAAGCGGTCCTGCTGCTGGAGGAAGTTCATGCCGGCGGGGCGGGTCGCCTCTTTCTT
>DAIDMG010000011.1 GCA_027449105.1 Acidiphilium sp.
GTCAGCCTGGCGCGGATCACGGCTCTTCCACAGTTCTGGAGGACGCGGTTGAACTGACGCGATAAAGACGGGAGCCGGAGGCCGCGGCTTGCCCGGCAGTGACGAGCGCGTTTAGCAGGCACCTAGGCCGCTTTGGCTACTATCATGTTCGACAGTAGCAGGCCACAGTGCATCATCGATGACGGTCGCTTGATAAAATCATCACGTTCATCACCCTTCAGGCGCTTGCATTGCATGCAGTCCATGATTATCAATCTCGATCGCCACCCACGCGCTAACTCTTGCGTTAACAAAGTCTAACAACGCTAGAGCATCGGAGTAGCGCCTTCCAATATCGATCACTCGTCTGTATCAAATCAGAAAGCTGACCATCAACCAAATTCATACGCCTTCCGATACGTTGCGGTTAGCAAACAACTACCTTTCGTGCACCCAAACCGAGTCATACCCGTGTCGAGAGCTTCGGGTTTTTCCCGAAGATCAATCGATCTATAAATCCCTGGCATGAGTGTTCGGAGACAGGGAAGATCTCTCACTCGGCGTGACTTCATTCGGCCACTGAAACCTTGGAGAAAATAGCATGGAATACGTCAGGCTTGGCCACACCGGTCTGCAAGTGTCACGGCTCTGCCTCGGCTGCATGAGCTATGGCAGCCCTTCGCGGGGCAATCATGCCTGGACGCTTGACGAAGAGCAGGCGCGCCCTTTCATCAAATATGCGCTCGAACACGGCATCAACTTCTTTGACACCGCAAACGTGTACTCCGACGGCACTAGTGAAGAAATCCTTGGCCGGGCGCTTAGAGATTTCAGCACCCGTGACGACGTGGTAATTGCCACCAAAGTGAGTGGCCGGATGCGTCCCGGACCCAACGGATCGGGATTGTCGCGTCGTGCAATCATGACAGAGATCGACGCCAGCCTCCGCCGCCTAGGCACAGATTACGTCGATCTCTACCAAATCCATCGCTGGGATTACCAAACCCCTATAGAAGAGACGATGGAGGCACTCCATGACGTCGTCAAGGCCGGAAAGGCGCGTTATATCGGTGCATCGTCCATGTATGCATGGCAACTTTCCAAGGCACTTGCTGCCGCCGAACGTCATGGCTGGATGCGGTTTGTCAGCATGCAGAACTATCTCAATTTGTTGTATCGCGAGGAAGAACGCGAAATGTTGCCGCTGTGTCAGATGGAAGGTATCGGCGTGATCCCTTGGAGCCCTCTAGCCCGTGGTCGTCTCGCGCGTGACTGGGATGTCACCACCGTGCGTGCTCAAACTGATGAATTCGGCAGGTCTCTTTATGCAAAATCGGCAGATACCGATCGCCAAGTGGCCGAGGCGCTTGGACAGGTTGCGGCGCACCGCGGCGTGCCGCGAGCTCGTGTCGCTCTCGCCTGGGTACTACGCAAGCCATGCGTCACCGCCCCGATCATCGGCGCGACTAGTATTGACCATCTTGATGACGCCATCGCCGCCACAACCATATCTCTGACATCCGACGAAATCGCGCAACTAGAAGCCCACTATGTCCCTCATGAAGTTACAGGTTTTGCATAAAAAAAGGAAGCCAACGTCTGCCTCTTCCTCTCTTTATGCGCGACAGCCATCGTCTCGATGAAGTCCAATAAATGTATAAAAAAACCCAGTGCCATCGTGCGCCGTTTATGGCGCACAGTATCGAGTAATCATGGTTCAACATCGATCACAGTTTGACTGCAACTCGTAAATGCAAGCAACGTCGTTCCGAAAACAAGTTATGAATTCTATCATTGTCGTTAAATCTGTTCTTACAGCGATTTCTTGGAAATCGCGATTTCAATACGATTCCGACCCAGATATTTTGCCTGATAGAGTGCTCTGTCCGCGTCCGAAAGAGAAATATCGATGTGTTCGTCGGCATTGCTCATGACAGCGATCCCAACGCTGATAGTAAAATATATAGGTTCTCCGTCTAGCAGAATCGGTCTATCAGAGATTCTTTTCTGGAGGCGGCTTGCAAAAATCGCTGCATCCGGAAGTTTTGCGCTCGACAGCATGACGGCAAATTCTTCGCCGCCGAGGCGTCCTGCAATATCATTCTTGCGAAGCTGTTGCCTTAGACTCCTTGCAAAACTTTGAATGACGACGTCTCCGACATTGTGACCATAGGTGTCATTGATTGACTTGAACTCATCAATGTCGATCATCAAAACGGCATCCTGACTCCCTCCGCTCCTCCTCATGCGGTAAAGTTCAATCTCCATTTGTTCCCTAAAATAGCGCCGATTAGGCAATTGCGTCAGATAATCGATCCGTGCCAGTTCATTAAGTTCTTCCTCGACGCGTTTCCGTTCAGTGATATCGGTAATCAATCCATGCCATACGGTGCCACCGTCCCAACGGCGGGTTGGTTTTGCATCAAGCCAATGCCACCGCACTCCCCGTGACGGTAGCACAGCACGGTACTCCAAACGCCATGGCACAAGATCTCTGCCCGATTGCGCAAGAGCAGCTTCATAGCGTTCAAGATCATCCTGATGGATACGATGGAGCACGGGAGCTGACGTATGAAGCACCTGTTCTGGAGCAATCTCGTAGATCTCTTGTATCCAGCCACTAGCATATGGAAAATGCGTGCTTCCATCTGGAGCCTGCTCGAACTGAAAAACAAGCCCAGGAATTTCATTGGTCAGACGCTTGATGCGATCGACTGTCTTCTGCAGTTCCTCAACGAGCGACCGAACAGCCGTGATCTCTGTGGTCGTTCCCACCATTTTGAGCGGCCGACCGGCTTCATCGCGGCCCACGACCTTACCGCGACTGAGCATCCACCGATAAGTTCCATCCTTGCAACGAAACCGGTGTTCTACTTCGTATCTCTCAGCCTTGTTCTCAACGTAGCTCTGGACCGCCTCATGAATGGCCGCCAAATCATCAGGATGCGCGTATAGTGAGCTGTTGTCCGCGACCCGAGTCGCAGGCTCTCCCTCATCGTACCCAAGAAGCGCCTCCAACGCACGTGAGTAGCGTGTTTCGCCGGTTAGGAGGTTCTGGCTCCATATCGCGATCCCGCCGCATTCGACGGCTAAGACAATGACATCAGAAAATTCCTCCATAGCACAAATATCCGTCAAACCCGAGTGGATTCCCAAGTCAGAAACAAATGGCCTTTCTGAACAAAGCAGCCGAAAGACGACGGTTGCCTTTCTCACGTGGATCCTCGCCACCGTTGCCGCGGGTGACTAGGAATGAATTTGCAGCGTGCAGGGTAGCCATGTCGACAATAACCGCAGAGAATTGTCGGAGGAAAACGGCTACGACGCCAGGAAGCAAGTTTTTTTTATGCCGCTGATCTGATCGACTGCGCGGACCAAACAATAACGTCCCGTGGGTCTGATGAGGGCGATAGCAGAGACTCCGGCGCCAACGGTAACTGATAATCAATTGCGACACGGCTTACCCACGAAAATGGCCCTCACAGACGTTAGCAGAAATCGGCGCTCGACGCCATATCCGCCATAATTAGCTTCATGCAAAACCATCAAATTAAATCGCGAATTTGGCTTTGTCAGGTTATTGAACCGAAAATATCGCTGCATATTACAACTTTTAGTTGATCAAAACGGCACAACCAGCCGTTGTTGCGTATTCACTGTTCCGGAAATGTTTGAAAATTGGAATCAGCGGCGCATCGATTGTATTGGTTAATTCTCGTTGGGATCAAAGACTACGCAAGTGGACCAACGGCGTCTAGATTGACCGCTAATGTATGTCACCTCGTTCTTACCGGAAGATGGCATCGCGACACTCGGTGAAATATTCATCGTTTTCCTCTGCATTGTGGGTTCTTATTTTCGCGAGAGCCACGAATTAAAGAGATTCTTAGGAAGCCCCCCCCCGACACGACCACACTGCCGTGGAAGGCATAGTAAAAGTGGCGTGGAAACTGTCTCATTGTCGAAATCAGCATACTCTGTCTTTTGCAGTAGTTGAAGGCGGTTGCCGCTTGGATACCCACAACTGCGGGCGTGCTATACTCTTCCGGTAACGCAAAAAGCCCCGAGACATTGTCTGCGGTCACGTTACCAATTCAGTTTAGCGTATGTGGCAGTAGCCGTTCGTTCGCCACATCACTAACGCGGTTATGCCCAAGGTACAATGATGAACGTGATCTTACGTCCAACGACACGATTCTACTGCCAAAGCTGTTAGGGATCCATGTATAGCAACTTGCAGACGCCGTTCTGTGATAACTTCATGTGCAACTACGCAAGAAGCTTGCCGATAAACTTGAACCAAGGGGCACAGCAACCGCAACTACTCTACTACCCGAGGCCGCGCTTCCTCCTGGAAGTTTGAGATGCGGAAGGAAATTTGTTGGCACATCGGAATCAAATCGAACTTCATCCGACAGCTAGCAAAGATTTTTGTACTACGGGGTTCCGGACGAGGTCGGTGCGCTGGCTTCAAGCCATCCCCACAACCCTAAGGCCGCGCCCACCACCCCCTCAGTGGCATTGTAGTTGATGATGGCGACCGCCCCAAGGGCCAGCGCTACGATGCCAAGAGGGCGATAGGCAAAGACGAACGCTAAGAGGCCAAGGAGCAGCGAGGTCAGGCCGAACCAATGCTCATATTGTAGCCACAATACGGCATGGCGGACCGTACAAATCCAAGGGGCATTCCGGCTGGCACAGAGGCCGACGAACTCCCGTGGATTGACAGTGGTTATCCGGAAAGACATTGCCAACACCGCAGCGGCCGCCACAATGGCGACCCCCATCCAATCCCCACGTCTCATTCCGGTCGCAAGCAACCTTGCTCTCATGCCGTACCCCTCGTAATGGTGCGTTGCGAAAACGCTCAGCACATAACATGAACCAATGAATATATTGAACACTGCCTCGTATGCGGATCCGATGAGCTTCCAGGACATCATTCTGACGCTTCACCATTTCTGGGGAAAGCAGGGGTGCGTTATCCTTCAACCGTATGACGTGGAAATGGGAGCCGGCACCTTTCATCCGGCCACCACGCTCCGGGCGCTCGGCCGCACCCCGTGGCGTGCCGCCTACGTGCAACCATCCCGTCGGCCCTCCGATGGAAGATATGGTGAGAATCCGAATCGCCTACAGCACTATTACCAATATCAGGTCATCATCAAACCAAGCCCCGTCGACGCGCAAGAGCTTCTACTCAGGAGCTACCGGGAGATCGGACTCGATCCCTTGCTACACGACTTCCGTTTTGTCGAAGACGATTGGGAAAGCCCCACTCTTGGAGCCTGGGGTTTGGGCTGGGAGGTTTGGTGTGACGGAATGGAAGTTGGCCAGTTCACCTACTTTCAGCAGGTGGGCGGGATTACGCTCGACGCACCCAGTTTTGAGATGACCTATGGGCTAGAACGCCTTGCCATGTATGTTCAAGGCGTCGAAAATGTCTTTGATCTCCGCTATAATGATACTGGGATTACTTATGGCGATGTCTTTTTGCGAGCAGAGAAGGAGTATTCCACACACAACTTCGAGGCAGCCGACGCCGATATGCTAAGCCGCCATTTTGAGGACGCCGAGGCTGAGTGTAACACGCTTGTGCAGCGACAGCTGGCGCTTCCTGCTTATGATTACTGTATAAAGGCTAGCCATCTCTTCAACCTGCTGGATGCGCGTGGCGTGATATCGGTCGCTGAACGCGCGTCATACATAGCCCGCGTACGGGCTCTGGCCAAGGTCTGCGCCGAAGCGTGGATCACGGGACAAGCATAATAATGCCTCAGTTTTTTATGGAACTCTTCTCCGAAGAGATCCCTGCACGGATGCAAGCCGCGGCCGCGAAGGAGTTGGTTTCTATAATTGAGCAGTCGCTAAATGCTCTTGCGCCGCGGGAAGTTCGCGGTTTTTACGGCCCTCGTCGCATTGCCGCTCGGGCGGTCGTCGAAAGCGAAGCACCCGCCGTTGAGATAGAAATACGCGGCCCGAAACTCACCGCATCCGCCGCAGCGGTTGACGGCTTCCTCCGCAAACATCAAGCGAAACGCGAAAACCTCATTGAGCAAAATGGCTATTTTGTCCTTGTCCGACTTGACGTTGCGCGTCCTGCTGAAAGTTTGATCACCGAGAATCTCACGACAGCGCTGACGCAATTTCCGTGGCCAAAATCCATGCGTTGGGGGCAAAGTGGGGCCTTTGCCTGGGTCCGGCCGCTGCGCCGGATCGTCTGCCTCCTCGATCAAGACGTTATTCCGATCACAATCGGCCCGATCACATCGGCCAACATATCTGAAGGCCATCGTTTCCTTTCGCCCGGAACATTCATTGTCAGTAGCGCCGAGCAATGGGAGCTTGAGCTAGAGCGGCGATTTGTCATCGCCGATGCTGCTAAACGACGTGCGGTGATTAAAGCGGGACTGCGGCAACTCACTGCTTCTAGAGATCTCGATGTCGTCATGGACGAAGCGTTGCTTGATGAGGTGACTGGTTTAGTCGAGTGGCCCGTAGCGCTGATCGGTCGAATTGAGCCTCGCCACATGGAGCTGCCCCCTGAGGTGCGCGAGCTTACGATGAAAGAGAACCAGCGCTACTTTGCGGTCCGACACACGAACGGCGCTCCCGCCCCATGGTTCACCTTTGTTTCAAACATTGAAGCTGAAGACGGTGGCAAAGCGATCGTAGCTGGCAATGAACGCGTACTGCGAGCTAGGCTTGCCGACGCAGAACACTTCTATACGTTGGACCGTCGGCATCCGCTCGATTTTTATTTGCCGAAGCTCAAGTTTATGACATTCCATACGAAGCTCGGCTCGCAATTTGACCGTGCTCTGCGTATTGCAAATCTCGCGCGGCGCATAGCCATGGCACTGGGCGTCAACGCTGAAATGGCGGCGCGCGCAGAAAAAGCCGGATTGCTGTGCAAAGCGGATCTCGTAACGGGAATGGTCGGGGAATTTCCTGAACTGCAGGGAATCATGGGGGGCTATTACGCAGATGACCCCGTAGTCGCAGCAGCAATCCGCACCCACTACCTGCCACAGGGACCAAGCGATCCACTGCCCGGAGGTGGAGCAATCGACCATATCACGGCCGACCCTTCTAGGCCCCAGCCGCTCAACGAATATTTTAAACCTGAGATCAAGATTGCATGTGCCGTCGCGCTCGCTGACAAGTTTGACATGCTTAGAGAGTTTTTCAGCATCGATGAAATGCCCTCCGGAGCCGGCGACCCGTATGGCCTCCGGCGCACCGCTTTGGGCATTGTTCGTATTCTTATCGCCGGAAATTATCGGCTGAACTTATATGATTGGTGCGGCGAAAACGTTACGCTTGTGGAGTTTATTGTTGAGAGACTACGCGTCCAGCTTCGGAATGAAGGCCGTCGGCATGACGCACTTTCCGCAGTCTTTGCTGTAGACCAGAGTTTCGACATTGTTCGTCTGATTCTGGTTACGGACGCCGTGCTTGCATTTCAGGCGACCGAAGATGGCCGTAATCTTCTTGCTGCGTATCGACGAGGAGTAAACATCCTCCGTATCGAAAACACAAAGGACGGCCCTCATGAAGGTGCAGTTGATCCTTCCCTCTTGATCGATTCCATTGAAATTTCGTTGTCGCATTCCCTCGACTTATCGGAGGAATCGATCGCGCAAGCGCTATCGGCCGAGGAATACACATCCGCGATGATGGGCTTGGCCAATTTGCGCGCACCGGTTGACGCGTTCTTTGAAGGCGTCACCGTCAACGTCGACGATCCGGCACTCCGCCGTAACCGCCTGCGTCTGCTCGCTAGGCTCCGCGATGTCATGCATCGTATTGCCGACTTCTCGAAACTGGAAGGGTAGGGACCGCCATGCGTAAGTTTGTATACAGTTTTCGCCCCGGTTCTAGCGACGGCGGCGCAGCCATGTACGACCTTCTCGGCAGCAAGGGAGCAAATCTGGCGGAGATGGCCCGCATCGGCCTGCCCGTACCCCCAGGGTTCACCATTACAACCGAAGTCTGTGCGGATTTTTATGCTAATGATCGTCAGTATCCCACGGAACTAGAAGCGCAAATCGAAGCAGCACTCAAAAAAATTGAGGCGGATGACGGGCGTATATTTGGGAGCAAACACAAGCCGCTGTTGGTTTCGGTGCGTTCTGGCGCACGTGTGTCAATGCCGGGAATGATGGACACCGTCCTCAACCTCGGCCTCAACGATGTCACTGTTGAGGGGCTCGCCGGAAGCGCTGATGACGCACGTTTTGCCTGGGACTCGTATCGCCGGTTCATACAGATGTACGGATCGGTTGTGCTCGGCGTAGCGCACCATCGCTTCGAGGAAATTATTGAAAACGTTAAAATCGATGAGGGCGTGGTTGAGGATACCCAACTCGCGGCGCAGGACTGGCACCGCATCGTCGAGGCATATAAAGATGTTGTCCGCGCCGAAACCGGCAAACCCTTCCCGCAAGACCCGCATGACCAGCTTTGGGGTGCAATCGGCGCTGTTTTTGGCTCGTGGATGAATCAGCGTGCCATTACGTACCGTCGACTGCATGAAATTCCGGCCGAATGGGGAACCGGAGTAACCGTGCAAGCTATGGTATTCGGCAACATGGGGGATGACTGCGCGACCGGTGTAGCCTTTACGCGCGATCCGTCAACCGGAATCAACGAGTTCTACGGCGAATACCTGCTAAATGCCCAAGGCGAAGACGTGGTCACCGGCACACGTACGCCCCGCCCATTATCAAAATCTTATGCCAAACCGGGCGAAATCAGTTTGGAGGATGCATTACCAGAAGTATACGCCGAACTCGACCATGCACGCCAAACACTGGAACGTCATTATCACGATATGCAGGATATCGAGTTCACCATTCAGCGCAAAAAGCTTTATATGTTGCAGACTCGCAACGCGAAGCGGAGCGCACCGGCCAGCGTTCGGATTGCGATCGACATGGCCCGGGAAGGGTTGATCGACAAGCGCGAAGCGGTCATGCGCGTCAACCCTCAATCTCTCGATCAGTTGCTGCACCCTACTCTCGATCCCGACGCCCCACGTAGATTGCTGGCGAAGGGATTGCCAGCGTCTCCAGGGGCCGCATCCGGTGTTGTCGTGTTCTCAGCAGACGAAGCCGAGATGAGAGCCCAGAAAGGTGAGGTGGTAATCCTAGTCCGTATCGAGACAACTCCGGAAGATATCCACGGCATGCACGCAGCAAGTGGCATTCTGACAACGCGTGGTGGGATGACCAGCCATGCCGCGGTGGTCGCTCGCGGCATGGGTAGACCGTGCGTTGCTGGCGCAAGCGGCCTTCATGTCGATTACGCCGCGAAGATGCTCGCTGCGGGCAGCACGGTTGTCCGTGCGGGTGATACGCTGACAATTGACGGAACGAAAGGCGAGATTTTTGTTGGGTTGGTCCCGATGGTTGAACCGTCGCTTTCCGGCGATTTTGCAATCCTAATGGACTGGGCCGATGAAGTTCGGCGCTTGAAGATTCGCGCCAATGCAGAAACACCGCTTGATGCCGAAACAGCGCGTAAATTTGGCGCTGATGGCATCGGCCTTTCACGAACAGAGCATATGTTCTTCGACCCAGAGCGCATTGGAGCTGTGCGACAGATGATCATGGCACCCGACGAAACAGGGCGGCGGTCGGCACTTGACAAATTAGTACCTTTCCAGCGCCGTGACTTCGCGGACTTGTTCCGGATCATGGTCGGACTCCCAGTAACCATCCGTTTGCTGGATCCTCCGCTACACGAATTTCTGCCCAGAGGTGAGCTTGAACTTTCCGAAATTGCGGAAATCCTAGGAATAACAAGGACAGCCGTGCTGCAACGAGCTGCCGAACTGAGTGAAGCAAACCCCATGCTTGGACATCGTGGTTGCCGGCTGGGCATTTCCTTCCCCGAAATCTATGAGATGCAGGCCCGTGCAATTTTTGAGGCCGCCTTGGACGTTGCGGTTGAAACTGGCATGCCGCCCCGTCCGGAAATCATGGTGCCGTTAGTCAGCGTACGCCGAGAGCTCGAAATCATCCGCGCACAGATCGACCGTGTTGCAGCAGCGGTGTTCAACGAGCGGAGCGCGACCATCGAGTACGACGTTGGAACTATGATCGAATTGCCCCGTGCGGCGCTAACCGCCGACTCGATTGCTGACCTAGCTGACTTTTTTTCATTCGGCACCAACGATTTGACCCAAACCGTGTTCGGTCTGTCACGCGACGATGCCGGACGTTTTCTCCCGCGCTATATCGAGTCCGGAATTCTTGCAAAAGACCCGTTCGTTACGCTTGATATTGAAGGGGTCGGTACAATGATCCGCATTGCTGTTGAAAAGGGGCGGGCAACGCGCCCAGAAATCAAACTCGGCATCTGCGGAGAGCACGGAGGGGATCCAGCGTCAATCAGCTTCTGCGAGAAAATCGGCTTGGAGTACGTGTCGTGCAGTCCTTACCGGGTTCCAGTCGCTCGGCTCGCCGCGGCTCAGGCCGCCATCGGAAGCGCACGCACTTATCCCGGCTAGATGTTTGATCCCGGACTTTAATGGTGCATTATTTTCCAGTGAATGGAAGGAAGCACTATGGTTCAGGTGCTTCACGGGCGCGCCGCGACGACAGCGGCAGTGCGTCGAGCGATACAACATAGTCAAGAGAGCCTGAGGGTTCTGGCGGTGCGCTATGGGATCAATCAGAAGACGGTCGCCAAGTGGAAGAAGCGCAGTTCGGTTGTTGATCTGCCAACCAGCCCCGTGCAACGCCGCAACTTTCAGCGGCATTCCTTCAAAACGGCAAAACGTCCTGAAACTCAGATAAATGACAGCACATTGGACCTTGACCGAGGCGCGCGCGACCAACTCAGTTTGCCTACAAGACTTCTGCCGATGCCGTATTATTTGCGAGCGCTTTTTGCATGAGCCTGTCGCCAATGTGACTAACGTTTCGGCATGTTGCAACACGTGGCCTTCTCACGATCAGGATTTTCATGGCCTCTCGGTCAATTCACGGCCTGCTCCGAAGCTTTGGCAGCAGGTGTTACGTCGCAACCAGACCTGTTTTCCTGCGCAAGCCGGTCCATTACGCGGAAGTTTTTAATACATTCTTATTACAGAATATTAACTCTGAACATCCGTAGGCGACAAACTATGAAGGATAACGTGGTAACCTATTGGATTTAAGGTTGATTTACTCAATTTGGACTGGACAAGCGGCGCGCAGTCCTCTATCGGCTTTATGAATAGGGCTTCACGTTTGGAGGTTCCATGCTGGTCAAAGGCGAATTTGAACCTGGTGCGTGCATGGGACAAACGCGCATGTCACGAGCAACGAAGGTGCGTCTCACCGGTTTCAGATGGGCTGTGGTGCTGGTTGCAACCCTACGTCTGACGCATCTCGCCTTTGCTTATTCCCATTTTGCCCAAGCACCTGGACCTTACGTTGGCATCCGAAGCGAACCCACCACGCCAGGGGTCAGCTGGGTGGTCATGGACGCCAATACCGGTAAGATCCTCAGTGAAAATGAGCCTTACACGCTCCGTTATCCGGCCAGTCTGACCAAACTTATGACCCTTGATCTGGCCTTTCACGCCCTACGAGACAATCGGATCACTCTAAACACCGCCTTGCCGGTTTCTGGCGCCGCCGCAGATGTCCAACCTGTTAAGCTCAATCTCGTTGCAGGCCAAACGATAACAGTCCAACAAGCGATGCTGGGCATGACAACGCTGTCCGCCAACGATGCGGCAACCGCACTGGGCCAGTATCTCGGTGGAGGAAGCCTACAACGCATCGCTGCCCTCATGACTGACAGAGCACATCAGCTAGGGATGTTGCGCACTGAATTCACCAACCCTTCCGGGCTCCCGAACCCGAATCAGGTCACTGACGCCTATGACATGGCTATCCTCGCGCGCCATATCCTCCTCACCTACCCTCAATATCGATATCTTTTCTCGGTGCCCAGCTTCACGTTTGAAGGACGAGAAATTCCGAATATCGATGGTATGCTAAAGTTGTATCCGGACGTAATTGGGATGAAGACCGGCTTTACCGATCTTGCTCGCTTTAACTTGGTTACGGCCGCGATCCAAAACGGGCACCTACTAATCGGCGTCGAACTCCACGCGCAATCGTGGCGCGTTGCCTATCGTATTATGACGCATCTTCTCAATCAGGGTTTTGCTGTGGAAAAATCAAGGCATCCCCGTCTGGTAGTCGCAGATAATGCTGCCCAGCCACGGCTGGCTTCCCGCCCTAGGAAGGCTGAGCCACGCGTTATTGCTTCGGCGCAACCAATACCGCATGATAAATACCATCGCGTCATGGAAAGCCAGTCAATTTACGTAACCGAGGAAGCCATCCCAGGCTGGACGGCTCAAGTCGGAGCCTATTACAGCTATGCTGACGCGAAAAGGCAAGCAATTCTGATCCGCGATATGCGCCACTCGGGAACTGCGCGAATTGGCAGCGCGATCGTACATGGACGCCGGATTTGGCGTGCCCAGATCGCCGGCCTCAATCGCGTGGCTGCCGAGCGCACATGCTCTTTTATGGCAAGTCGCCATCAGTCGTGCTTCGTGATTGGACCACGCCTGGAAAGCATTGCCATGCGCTGAGCACAGCGGCTAGAAACAATCTAGAACAGACCCGCTTCCTGCCATTCTCAGACTAATCGTCAGCGCGTTTTGGTGAAACGTATTCTAGCTGGAATACACGGCCCCTTTTTGCCGGACCGGCTGTTGCTTGAGTGCCCCCACAAGAGAGAGGCAAACATGTCCCGCAACTCGCGCCTGACGATAGCATCAACATTGCTCGTTGTTGGCCTTTGGGCCGGCCTTTGGTGGTCTGCGGAAAATTGCCTCATTGACGCATTTCAACAACAAGTGTCCTGGATGCGCCAGGATGGCTGGAGGGTTACCCATGGCCCCATCACACGTGGCTGGTCACCGTTCGCCGCCCGAATCGAGATTAAGGATCTCGCGCTGCACGCACCGGGAGGACCAGGGCACAGTCTCGCAATTGACCTCCCGCATCTCGGGGTATTGATCCGCCCCTTCTCGCCATTCACGATCGTTACCAAACTGCCGCGGCTATGGCACGTATCGACGCCGGACGGCGTCGGCATCGATCTAACCTTCGGATCAATTACAGGCCGTTATCATATCGATCCCAGCATTGTTTTCAGCCACAGTTATAAACTGGCTCTTGCCGGAGAAACGGCAGCGTCCGATATCCGGATTAACAGCACATCGAGTAATTTCCTGCTACTCCGCATTGCTTCGTTCCACGAACATTTCCGTGCCAACCCGGTCGCAGGGGCCAATGGCACTGCCTACAGATTGCGCGCCAGCATCACCGGTATTGCGGTATCCCAATTTTTTGTGGACCTGCTCCATTTGCCGTTCGATGGAAGTGTGCGATCGCTCAACTTCGATCTAGCGATGTCTGGCCCAAATTTTACGATTCCACATCCTGCTAGCATTCTTGGTCCGAATGTGCCGATAAACCCTGCAATATTGTGGCGAGATTTTGCGCCCCAATATAAATCCTGGGCAGTGGGCGGAGGGCACGGCAACCTCGCCTTAAGCGTTGCTATCGGGCCGCTGCAGGCACGGGTAAATGGTTCTGTTCGATTCGATCGTGATCTGCAGCCGGTGGCACATGGTCATATTCGAGCGGTCGGACTCGGCGCGTTCCTTGCCGCCATCGCCTCTCAGAGCCAAGTGGCCGAAGACCTCACAAGCCAGCTTGCCGCCAACGCGGCTCCGTACATGCTTAAGGGTGCGGGAGGAGCGCAACAGCTCGCAGTCGACTTCCTGTTCAGAAAGGGCGTCCTTTCTGCGAACGGAGCGCCCGTGGAAACCTTCCCGGCCCTCCCATGGCCTAACGGCCAATCTACGACGACGCCGGACAAGGCTCGTTGACTCTCGGCAGAGATGCTCTCCACCAATTCGCACGGCGCAGCGCGGATAGATGCGAGTTAGTCGTCAGAAAGCGTAGGATCGGGATCGGCCGAAAGCAAAAAAGGCCCGATACCCTTTTGCCCGAGAAACGATTTGCTGCGGGATGATAAAAATCATGATAGAGTTACAGGATCAACGCCAGAAGTCGAGCTCACAATACGACTGCCGGATCACGGCTGATTCGCACTCGCTCTACCCGACGACCGTTCATTGCCAGAACCTCGAATCTCCATCCACCAAAAGCAATCGCATCGCCGGCTCGCGGTACCCGCTTAAGCAGCGCCAGCAGGAATCCACCAAGCGTGTGATAAGATCCTGCTAGCGGCAGGGGATCCAGACCGAGAAGGTGTGCCACATCGTCAATTGGTTCCAGCCCATCGAGTTCAAATCGCTGCACGGCCTCGATCGAGCTTGTTGCCTCCTGCGTTTCTTCGAGGTCACCCACGATGGCCTCAAGCAGGTCGCCCACCGTTATCATGCCCTCGAAGCTACCATACTCGTCGAGAACGATCGCGGCCCCTATCGGGTCCGATTTCAATCGTTCCAGTGCATCGAGCGCTGAAATCGCATCGGGCACCGCCAAAGGCTGGCGCAACGAGGCCGCAAGCGAGATGTCCTTACCGTCCAACATCCGGTCAAGAATGTCCTTGGCCTGAACAATCCCGACGACGTTGTCGACATTGCCTTCGCACACCACAAAACGTGAATGAGGTGCTGCCTTGAGAGCCGAGATCACAACGTTGCGCGGGGCGGTGCGGTCTAGCCAAGCGATATCCTGGCGCGGCGTCATGATCGCCCGCACAGGCTTGTCAGCAAGGCGCATAATCCGCTCCATCATGTCCCGTTCCTCCGATTCCAGCATACCTGACTCGGTGCCTTCGGCCAGGATGGCCTTTAACTCTTCCTCGCTAATTGCTCTCGCGTTCGGACGCACTTCTCCAAAACCGCGAAGCACAATCGCGGATGCTCGGTGCAGCAGCCAGACGAGCGGCATTGTGATTCGCGCGAACAGGTCAAGCGGCCATGCAACTAAACAGGCTATCTTCTCAGCATGACGCAGTGCCAATTGCTTCGGCACAAGTTCGCCAAACACCAAACTAAGAAAGGTAACTCCGAGCACCGTTATCGTCAGAGCAATTGTCCCAGCCAGCGGCGCAATCAGGCCGGCTCGCAGCAATGACGGCACTAATGCCGACGCTAATTTCGCTCCGCCGATCACACCCGTCAGCACCCCAATGATGGTAATGCCGATTTGTACGGTCGGCAGAAAGCGTTCGGGTCGCTCGGCGAGATCTCGTGCCCTGGCGGCTCCCTTTACGCGCTTCCGCACAAGCAGCGCTAATGCAGCCTTGCGCGACGAGACCATCGCCATCTCAGCCAACGCAAACCCTGCGTTCAAGAGAATCAAAAGTGCTAAAATTCCAACATCGATAAGGGTGTACATAGTGGGCTCAAGAATTGGGTTGGATGCCGACTATAGCGGATTTCAGACCAAAGCAGTGCAAGCAGACGCCTTGGTTCCGCCGCAATCCTGACCACGCCTTGCCGCAGTGCCCAATCACAAAGCGCCTGATCGGCAGTTCTGCCGCGCTCAGACGAGTTTTTACAGATGGCATATCAGTCCCGATTTTATCCTGCCCCGCTGCTGACCTCGCGCCCACAAAAAAGCCGCTCGGGTTGGGTCAATGCGGGCTCTTGGTCTGCCACTATTGTAGCGGCAATCCTGACAATCGGGCTCTGGGCATGGTGTGACTGGCCAGCGCACAATATTCCGCCGTATCGCGGTGAAATCAGCGGTTTTGCATTTTCGCCTTTTCACGCTGGCGAAAGCCCACAAACCGGCGTCTACCCGACTATCGCTCAGATTAACGCGGATCTCGCCCTGGTAGCCACGAAAACCCACAACATTCGTACGTACACGGTACAGAATGACCTCGGCGAAATCCCGGAACTGGCTGAAAAATTCCATTTGAACGTTACCCTTGGCGCGTGGATTGACCAACACCCGAAGGCCAATGCAGCGGAACTACGGAAAGTCGTTAGGGTGGCCAACGCTAATCCAGACGTCAAGGCCGTGATGGTCGGCAACGAAGTCATACTTCGTCGGAACTTGACCGTCGCCCAACTCGCCGCTGACATTCGCTACGTCAAGCAACGGGTACATGTCCCCGTGTCCACTGCAGAACCTTGGCATGTGTGGCTGCATCACCCAGAGCTCGCAAAGTCCGTTGATTTCATCACGGTACACCTGCTCCCGTACTGGGAAGGCGTGCCAGAAGCAGACGCCGTTAAATATGCCTTGTATCGCCTGCACCAGGTTGAGCGGCGTTTTCCGGGAAAACGAGTCGTGATTGGTGAGATAGGGTGGCCATCTAACGGTATCGATATCGGCGGTGCTCGTGCTTCACGAGTCTTGCAGGCAAAATTCATGCGAAATTTCCTGACCGTTGCACGGAAGCAGCATCTGAAGTATTTCGTGATGGAGGCATTCGACCAGCCTTGGAAAACCAGCTTCGAAGGGCGCGCTGCCGGTTACTGGGGTATGTGGTCTCTTTCAGGAAAACCAAAATGGTCATTGACGGGCCCAGTCATGCCGAACCGCGCATGGATGTCCTGGGCGGCAGGCAGCACTGCATTGGCATTTCTGATCACCCTAGCCCTTCTTTCGCGTCGACCTGATCTTCGCCTTCGAGGCAAGCTGATTTTTTCCGTTCTCGTTCAAGGATTTGGCGCTTCCATTGCTGCCCTATTGATGACAATGGGTGAGACCTATTTGTCATGGTCCGCATCCATCGTGTGGGCAGCGCTCGCGGCTGCCCAAGGGTTACTATTGCTTCTGCTCATTGCGGATAGTTTCGAACTCGTCGAAACGCTTTTCGGGCGGGTGAAGTATCGGCATTTTGAACCAATTCCAATGCCGCTGGCTTCGATGCAGCCAAAAGTATCTCTGCATGTACCAATCTGCAACGAACCGCCAGAGATGGTGAAACTCACTTTGGACGCGCTCGCTGCCCTTGATTATCAGAACTACGAAGTTCTGGTCGTTGACAACAACACTCGCGATCCCAGCGTTTGGGAGCCAGTCGCTGAACACTGCGCACGCTTGGGGCCTCATTTCCGCTTCTTCACACTCGGTCGATACCCGGGCTTTAAAGCCGGTGCGCTGAACTTCGCCCTCCGAGAAACCGCACCAGATGCTGAAATTATCGGCGTACTCGACAGTGATTATGTTGTGGATCCGGACTGGCTGCGATGCATGGTACCGGCTTTCAACGACCCAAAAGTGGGCTTCACGCAGAGCCCGCAAGATTATCGTGACAGGGATCTCTCACTGTTCAAGCGCATGATGTTTTGGGAATATGCTGGCTTCTTTCATGTTGGGATGGTCAACCGCAACGAGCGAAACGCAATCATCCAGCACGGCACGATGACGCTGATCCGGCGCAACGCATTGGCAACCAAAGGTGGTTGGGCCGAATGGTGCATCACTGAAGACAGTGAGCTTGGCCTTTCTCTATTTGAGCGAGGATATGAGGCGATCTATTCCACACGCAGTTTCGGCCGCGGCGTAATGCCTGACGACTTTAATGCGTTTCGCAAGCAGCGCTATCGCTGGGCCTACGGTGCAATGGCCATCATCCGTGCCCACCGACGCGCACTGTTGTCACCTTTCGATCGCTCACTTACCAGCGGCCAACGCTGGCATTTCATCGCTGGCTGGCTTCCTTGGCTCGGCGACGCGCTGGGTGTTGGGTTTCTGAGCCTCGGCTTGGTATGGTCTGCAGCGTTGATCCTTGATCCGGTACGCTTTGAATTTCCGATCCTTTTGTTCATGTTGCCTTCGGTCGGCCTCTTCGCCTTCAAGCTCATTCAGATCATGGCGCTCTACAATGCGCGCGTACCATGCTCGATTGCCGATCGCCTTGGCGCGGCGATTGCTGGCCTTGCGCTGTCGCATACGATTGGAAAGGCCGTGTGGAAAGGACTCTTCACTACCAAACTACCATTTTTACGCACGCCTAAAATGAAGGAGTCACCAGCTTTAGTCCAAGGCCTTCATATGGCCCGCGAAGAACTCTTTCTTCTGTTGCTCACCTGGGCTGCCTTGCTGGGTGTCGGTTTTGGTCATCACTGGGCAACACCGGAGACGAAACTCTGGTGCGTAGTGCTGTTCACGCAGTCCCTGCCCTACCTCTCTTCGGTGGCAGTTTCGATCATTGCTGCACTGCCAGCCAAAGCAATCCACGCGGCGAAACCAATTGTGGTCGTCCCGCACCCCACCACGCCAGAACGGCATATCGGCATCGCCGCCCGCTCGGCGGCCGGCGACTAACGAGCTTGTCCTCGGCGTCCCAGCAGCAAGAGGAGCCCCACCGAAAGAGGGATTTCTCAATCGCCGATCGGCGCTGGAATCTCTCCCGTTGCATCGGGCGTTGAAAACTTTTCGCTCCCTGAACCGGCACACCGGTTGTTCGGCGAGCGTTGCCGCCTTCAACTAGAACACGGAGCTGACCAAGCAACGCACGACGTGCCCTGGAACCAAACAAATGACGAGCATTCTGTTGCCGCGCCACCGGCAGGGGAGCGGTCAGATCTGTGTCCATGCAGGCGGAGCACGCGTAGATCTGCGCCGTGTTTGCTCTTTGCTTCACCTTTCATGTTCGTGCTCCACTTAACCAATTCACCCACTCCGACCTACGATATGCTGAACATTGCTTCAATTTCCACGGGAGCATTCATAGGAAGAGAAGCGACGCCGATAGTCGAACGCGCGTGCCGCCCAAATGCCCCGAAGAGTTCAACAGCAAGATCAGACGCCCCGTTCATTACCTGCGCGTGATCGACGAAACCCGGCGTCGCCGCGATGAAGCCGCCCAGCCGTATAACCTGCGTAATTGCCTCGACGCCTTGGGGAATGGCCGCATCAACCTGCCCAAGAACGTTGAGAAAGCAGAGGCGCGCCGCCATCTTGCCTGCTGCAATACCGACACTCTCACCCAGCTTGCCAGTAACCACGATCTTTCCCTCCTCAAGCGGAAGCTGCCCGCTCACCACGACAAAGCCACCGGTAACAACAACCGGCACATAATTGGCCACCGGCTGCGCGGGCAGCGGTAGCGTGATCCCGAGTTCTTTAAGCTTCTGTCGGATGATCATCCGCGAACTCCGTTCGTTCATCTGTTTCGTTCATCCTGTGTTTTCATGTCGTAAGATGGCAGGCATGCTCATCGTTGACTTTCAGCACAGATAGACCGAACATGGTCAACCTAAAAAGCTAGTGCGAAATCCCATCCGGTGGCATGCCGCCTGGCTGATTTGGCCGTCGACGCAAAACCGAAAAACTGGGCCAGCACGTCGCTTGGTTAACGCTCAACGGAATTTCATGGCTTGCAAAGACGGAAATTGGGTGTAAAATGACAATACCGTCTATTTAAACGACGTATCATTCTTGACAGCGTGTATACAGTATGCCAATATAGTCTGGCTGGCTATGCTGTTTTTTATTCTAAACAGCCAGAAAGCTTGTCAAACGAGGGAGAACGGGTGTGAAAATTTGCATCTTCGGAGCTGGCGCCATCGGCGCATTTATGGGCGTCATGCTGGAACGTGCCGGATGCGAAGTCAGCATGATCGCGCGCGGAGCTCACCTTCACACCATGCGCCAAAATGGCGTTCGTTTGTTAATGGAGAATAACGAGCATCATGCGCGCCCATTCTGCACAGACGACCCGTCAGAACTCGGCCCACAAGATTACGTCATTATCACCCTCAAGGCACACTCAATCCCTGCCGTGGTGGATCGAATTCGCCCGTTGCTTGGTCCCAACACCGCCGTCGTAACCGCGATTAACGGCATTCCTTATTGGTATTTTTATCAAAGCGGAAGCCAATGGGATGGCACGACTCTTGAGTCCATCGACCCGGGCGGCGTTCAATGGGCAGGGTTAGGGCCGGAACGCGCCATCGGTTGCGTGGTCAATCCAGCGACGGAGGTAATCGAACCCGGCGTCATCAAGCATATTTACGGAGACAAATTCCCCATCGGCGAACCATCGGGAAACCGCACCGACCGCATCGTTCGTCTTGCCCAAGCTATGGAAACTGCAGGATTGAAAGCCCCCATCCGTGACAACATCCGCGACGAGATTTGGCTTAAACTTTGGGGCAATCTCTGCTTTAATCCGATCAGCGCGCTCACGGGGGCTACGCTAGATAAAATTGCACACGATCCCGAGACCCGCACACTTGCGCGTACCATGATGATGGAAGCAAAAGCGATTGGTGACCGCCTTGGCGTCCACTTCCGCGTCGATGTTGAACGTCGGATTGATGGTGCTGGTGCTGTGGTCGGGCACAAGACCTCGATGCTGCAAGACCTGGAACGCGGTCGGCCGATGGAAATCGATGCTCTGGTAACAGTCGTTCAGGAGCTCGGAGAACTCGTCGGGGTTGCAACGCCCACGATCAACACCGTCCTAGCCTTGGTCCGCCAGCGTGCAGAAGTCGCAGGACTGTATGAAAGGCCAGCGTCATTGGCATCTGCTTCGACATCGTCTGCAAAAGCTACACCCGCAACCCAACCCGCTATGGCTAAATAATTTCTGGTTGGCGGGAATGCCTGATGGCTCTCGACCAAATTAGATGCCGCTTTTCTCCTCCGGGCTTTCGACCTTACGCCGAGAGACCGGAGAAAAACGGCGCTTTGGTTCTTTGTATTGAAGAAACGGACAGCTGACGCATTCGGGTGCAAACCCACAAAGCCCAACGCAGGCCAACGCGTCGGAAAATAAAACGTAACAAATTAGGTTTCCCCATGATTCAAACGTCGCCTGAGGCCTAGACGCGCATAGGTCACGTGAACCATCGCGACTAAAGACTACTAAAGCTGTTCTTCTACCGCTCCCCGAAAATGGCTCTTCCGACTCGGCTTGCCACCTTTCCGAGCAAGCCACTCATTAATGGATAGGTTTTCTCGCACAAGGCAAATCCTAACCGGCCTCCGTTATCCCCGATACCTCTGCATGCCATCAACTGATGTCTAAAATCGCGACGCGCCGTCATCAACATCTCAAAGGGGCGCCGTTAATGACCTTGGAAACCTGTACGGGCGCGTCAGGAAATCGGTTCGGCTTTTTTATTTTCATTGCGGACGTAGCTGCGTGATCCCGGGGATCGCAAACCCTTTGCCCGTGTGCGAGAGACGAAAGTCTGGAGGATGACCACCGCGCTCAAGCCCGGCATTGCATCTAGCGCAAGAATTCGACACCATCAGGCAAAAGCGCAGCTCATCGTACGCCGGCTTCCTGCTCCAGAAGCTTGAAACAGGCCGACCCATCCTCAGATTCCGATTTTTCATACCTACCCTTGTCCCTTCGCACCCTTCGGGTCGCTTCAATTTCTCAAAGGGATTCCAGGTCCAATATGCAAAAAAAACATTTCCCGACCTGTTGAGGATCGGGAAATGCCCTTCTAAACCATCCCAGACGTTAGGTGCTACTCGTTTGGGAAACGAGCAAATGAATGCACCCCTTAGCGTCGGGCAGATGAGCGTGCGGCAGGCTCACCCGAAAGAACCCGGACCATGGTCGACCCCAGAGACGCAGGACTGTCCGCAACGTGAATACCCGCTTGTTGCATCGCCTCGATCTTCGCGGCAGCGGTGTCCCTGCCACCTGAAATCACCGCACCCGCATGCCCCATCCGCCTGCCTGGCGGAGCCGTCGCACCGGCAATGAATCCTACAACCGGCTTTTTTACTTTGTTTCGAGCCAAAAATTCCGCCGCGTCGATTTCGCTCGGCCCGCCGATTTCACCGATCATGATCATGGCCTCCGTCTCGTCGTCGGCCAGAAACATTTCTAGCACTTCGATGAAATCCAACCCTTTCACAGGGTCGCCACCAATTCCTACGCAAGTCGACTGCCCTAGACCAGCCGCCGTTGTCTGGGCAACCGCTTCATACGTCAGAGTCCCGGATCGCGACACGATGCCGATTTTGCCTCGCCGATGAATGTGGCCCGGCATTATCCCGATCTTGCAGGCATCGGGCGTGATCACGCCCGGGCAGTTTGGACCGACCAGAGTGGACTTCGATCCACAAAGTGCTCGCTTCACACGTATCATATCGAGGACAGGAATTCCTTCGGTTATGCAAACAATCAGCGGCATCTCAGCGTCTATTGCCTCGAGGATCGCATCGGCCGCAAAAGGCGGCGGTACATAAATCGCCGTCGCATTAGCTCCGGTCGCTTCTCGGGCAGCGGCCACCGTGTCAAAAACCGGCAAGTCAAGGTGGCGTGTGCCCCCCTTCCCAGGCGTCACACCACCAACCACCTTGGTACCGTAGGCGATCGCCTGCTCCGAATGGAATGTTCCCTGCGCACCCGTGAACCCTTGGGTAATCACGCGTGTATTTTCATCGACCAGGATCGCCATTATGCAGCCTCCTTAACCGCGGCCACAATCTTTTGCGCCGCATCCGCCAAATTATCCGCCGCGATGATCGGTAATCCCGACTTCGCCAGAATGTCCTTGCCAAGCTGCACATTCGTGCCTTCGAGCCTAACGACAAGAGGTACCGACAGCGACACTTCACGGGCCGCCGCAACAACTCCCTCGGCAATCACATCGCAACGCATGATACCACCGAAGATGTTGACCAGGATCCCTTCAACATTGGGGTCAGAAAGGATGATCTTGAATGCCGCCGTTACTCGCTCCTTGGTAGCCCCACCGCCAACGTCAAGGAAATTTGCCGGCTCGGCGCCGTAAAGCTTGATGATATCCATCGTTGCCATTGCCAAACCTGCACCATTGACCATACAGCCAATTGACCCATCAAGGGCAACGTAGTTTAAATTGTACTTTGCAGCTTCGAGCTCTTTGGGGTCTTCCTCTGACTCGTCGCGCAATTTTTCCAGATCGGGATGCCGGTACAGGGCATTGTCATCGAAACTTACCTTGGCATCGAGAGCGACGACCTCGCCGCTCCCCGTCACCACCAGCGGATTAATCTCGACAATCGAGCAATCAAGTCCAACAAACGCCGCGTACATGGCGTTAACAAACTTGGTAAAGGCCTTCTGCTGGTTCGCATCCAGGCCCAACCCGAAGGCTAAGCGGCGTGAATGGAAACCTGAGATGCCGCTCGCCGGATCCACCGCAACCCGCAAGATTTTTTCTGGATGGCGTGCAGCCACCTCCTCAATTTCCATCCCACCTTCCGTTGACGCCATAATCACGATCTCGGATTTCGAGCGATCAACCAACAACGAGAGATAAAGTTCGCGTTTTATATCGCAGCCCGCCTCGACATAGACACGGCGCACAACGCGGCCGGCGGCCCCGGTCTGCTTGGTCACCAAGGTATGCCCAAGCATGGCCGCAGCTGCCGCCCCTGCCTCTTCCGTGCTCCGCGCCAGCCGCACGCCGCCCTTGCCGGTAGCGTCATCCTTGAAGTGCCCTGCACCTCGCCCTCCAGCATGAATCTGCGACTTCACGACGAAGACAGGACCCGGCAGTTTTGCCGCCGCCGCCACTGCTTCCTCCGTCGTCCACGCCACGTGACCGTCCAATACCGAAACCCCGTAGGATCTCAGCAACTCCTTCGCCTGGTATTCATGGATGTTCATCGAATCTTGTCTTTCACCAGTTCGTTAGAACGTCGCAGGTTGCAGCGACGTGCACATGGGACGGCGCAGCATCAAATTATGCTCCGCCGCCCCGACATGAGCAATCAGATCAAGCCAGCGCCACGTGCCCACTTGAATTTGGCACCGAGCACCGCAACCGGAAGTTCGGTTGAATATGCATAGGCCGGAATTCCGTGCTGGTACAGATATTCCGCAGCTTCCTCCACCTCGACGTCACCGGCAAGTGAAGCAACAATCGGCTTCTCAATGCCTTTGGCTCGCATTTCCTCAACAACCTCGACGATAATCTTGGCAAATACCATCGGTGGCGTAATGATCGTGTGCCAATATCCCAGGATCAGCGCATGAATCCGCGGATCCTCCAAGCCGAGGCGAACCGTATTCTTGTAGGTTGTTGGCGGTTCACCACCGGTGATATCTACCGGGTTGCCGGCTGCACCGAAAGGCGGAATAAACTTACGGAACGCTGCGTCCAGGTCCGTCGGCATTGTCATTAGCTTGAGATCGTTGTCTACACAGGCATCCGACAGCAATACGCCCGATCCGCCTGCCCCCGTAATAATGACGACGTTTTCTCCTTTCGGTGTCGGCAGCTTCGGTACACCGCGCGCAAAGTCGAGCATTTCCCGCAGTGATCGGGCGCGGATGACACCCACCTGCTTGAACACGTCGTCGTAGATTTTATCATTACCTGCGAGAGCCCCAGTGTGCGAGCTTGCAGCCTTCGCGCCTGCGGCCGTACGCCCTGCCTTGAGAACAACAACCGGCTTTTTCTTCGTCACCCGTCGCGCCACCTCCGCAAAAGAACGGCCATCCTTGAGATCTTCTAGATGCTGCGCAATGATATGGGTCTCAGGATCTTCCTCGAAGAACGTCAGCAGATCATCCTCGTCAAGGTCCGACTTGTTACCAAGGCCGACGATGGCAGACACGCCCATATGGGCGGACCGGCTATATCCGATGATGGCCATACCGATGCCCCCCGACTGGGAAGACAACGCTGCATGGCCGACAACGTCGTACGGCGTGCAGAAGGTCGCGCAAAGGTGTGCCGGCAAGTAATAGAACCCGTATATGTTTGGACCCATCAGTCGGATGTTGTACTTCCGGCCTATTTCCTGAAGCTCATGCTGGCCTTCTTCGTTCCCGGTCTCGGCAAAACCCGAGGGAATAAGAACAGCGCCAGGAATCCCCTTCTCACCGCATTCCGTGAGCGCTCCCGCAACGAGTTTCGCCGGAATGGCAAAAACTGCCACATCAATGTCGCCTGGCACGTCCTTCACCGACTTATAAACCTTGTGGCCCATAATCTGGTCAGCCTTCGGGTGAATCGGATAGATTTTTCCCTGATAGCCGCCATTTACGATGTTTTTCATCACCGAATTGCCGATCTTGCCATCCTCTGCCGAAGCGCCGATCACAGCCACTGCTTTTGGCTTCATGATCCGGTTCATCGACTTCAAGATGTCCGCTTTTGATGGCCGCGGACGGGCGGGCTTCTGCGCAAAATCCAGAACAATACGAACGTCCGCTGCAATTGCTCCTTTGGCACTTGCGAAGACCGGATTCAAATCGAGTTCAGCGATCTCCGGAAAATCATCAACAAGATGAGAAACACGCGAGATCATATCAGCTAGGGCCGCACGGTCCGCAGGCTCTGATCCTCGCACGCCGCGGAGCATTTCCGCGGCCTGGATACCGTCGATCATGCCCATGGACTCTTCTTCAGTCACCGGTGCGAGCCGGAAAGTGACGTCCTTTAGCACCTCAACCAGAACGCCTCCCATACCGAAGGCAACCAGTTTACCAAAACTATCATCTGTGACGGCGCCGATGATGACTTCCTGGCCGCCAGTCAGCATCTGCTGGACCTGAACTCCCTCGATTACAGCCTTCGCATTATATTTCTTCGCGTTCGCAATAATCGTGTCGTAGCCCCGCCGAACCTCTTCCTCCGATTTCATGCCGACGAGCACGCCACCAGCCTCGGTCTTATGAAGAATATCACGAGAAACAATCTTGAGAACGACGGGGAAACCCATGCCCGCCGCTTGCTGCGCCGCTTGGTCTGCCGAAGTGGCGAGAGCCTCTCCGGGGACCCGAATCCCATACGCATCGCAGATCGTCTTGCCTTCCGGCGCCGTCAGAGCCGACCGGCCGTCGCGCTTGGCCTGGTCAATGACCCGGCGGACAGTGGCCTGATCACCGACCTTCTTCGCCGATTGAGTCTCAGTTGCAGTACTTGTCATGTAATCCTCCTGGAAGATTGCGCGCTATCGCTATCGGGGCGGAGACATCCCACCGCCCCGATCAATACCCATCTATTTCGCAGCCCCGGAGCCAGCCACGCGGACTGGCCCGGCCTAAATCTTATTCCGCCGCTGCCGACGTTGCCCCCCCAAGCGCGCCGGATTCGATCGCTTCCCGAATGGCCCGCTCGTCAAACTTCAATACGTTACGAAGAATGTCGTCATTATGTTCACCAAGCAGCGGCGCACGCGTTACCTCGGTTACGCTGTCCGACAGCTTGATCGGATTACCAACGGTGAGATAGCGCCCGCGCACCGGATGATCAACCTCGACAATGGTTCCGGTCTCGCGCAAAGCTTGGTCTTCGGCGATCTCCTTCATCGACAAGATCGGGCCGCATGGAATGTCATATTTGTTGGCAGCGTCCATGACTTCCCATTTCGTCTTGGTCATGGTCCATTTTTCAATAGTAGCGAAGATCTCCATAAGACGCGGCAAACGCGCATCTGGCGTCGCGTAATTGGGATCGGTGACCCATTCTGGCTTGCCAATGACTTCGCAAACCCCCTTCCAGACCTGCGCCTGCGTGATGAAATACACATAGGCGTTGGGATCAGTTTCCCACCCTTTGCATTTCAAAATCCAGCCAGGCTGGCCGCCACCCGATGCATTGCCGGCGCGGGGCACCGCATCACCGAATTTACCATTCGGGTACTGCGGGTATTCCTTCAGAGGACCGTGAGCAAGACGCTGTTGGTCGCGCAGTTTCACGCGGCAGAGATTGAGCACGCCATCCTGCATTGCGGCAAGCACCTTCTGGCCCCGCCCTGTCTTCTCGCGCTGAAACAGGGCCGTGACAATACCAAGGGCGAGATGCAGACCCGTGCCGCTATCGCCGATCTGCGCACCGGTTACCACCGGCGGGCCATCATCGAACCCCGTGGTCGACGCCGATCCACCGGCACATTGCGCGATATTCTCATACACCTTGTAGTCCTCGAATGGACCGGGGCCAAACCCTTTGATTGACGCAAGGATAATACGGGGGTTGATTTCCTGGATGCGCTCCCAGGTCAGACCCATACGGTCCATGACTCCCGGCGCAAAATTCTCAACCATAATGTCACAGATCTTGATCAGCTCCTCGAGAATCTCGAGGCCCTTCTTGTTTTTTGAGTCCAACGTCAGCGACCGCTTGTTGCCATTAAGCATCGTGAAGTAGAGACTGTCGGCATTCGCCACGTCACGTAGCTGGCCACGTGTAATATCGCCAACTCCCGGACGTTCAATTTTGATTACGTCAGCGCCAAAATACCCCAACAGCTGCGTACACGTTGGTCCAGATTGGACGTGTGTAAAATCCAGAACCCGAACACCTTCTAGAGCTTTAACCATGACTTCCTCCATCAACGGCGATGAGGCGCTTCCGACACATCAACGAATACTGTCGCCACCACATCTTGTGTTTATGCCCACCTACCTAAAAGTCTTTTGCGCCGGGCACCCGGCGCAAACCGCACAACCTCGCCCAGTCTTTGCAACAACCAGCCGAGCAATGCACTCGACGCTCCTCGCACCCCTTCATAGCACCAGTGCGACCGAGCCGCTTCCATATCCATGGATACGCCGCGCGCCAAGAGCAAAAATGACACCTCTCCCCTGTTCAGCGGAGAGCCAAGCCACAGCGCACCCCATCCACCGCAAGGTGGTTTGCCTGCCAACCATTACAAGCCAGCGCACCGGGCCACGCCGCGGCAGCAGCACCGCCGGTCTTCCTGGTCATGATGGTCGCGTGCGCCAACATTCCGGGTTCAATCGCCAATCGTCACTTTGAGCGGCGGCGAAGAATGTTTTTCGATGGCATGCCATCGATCGCCGCTCATCGTGATCTGCCTCTATCTCGAGCGCCGCACATCGCTCGCACTTTGAAAATGATCAAGAAAATCGCCGTACTTCTCGATATGCGCCGCAAGCCCCAACGTATGCTCTCGTACCTTCGCCGCAGCCAGATCCGGATCTCTCGCCTCCAGAGCTGATATAATATTCATATGATCGACCACCGATCTTTTCGCACGATCGCCTTGACGCATCGCAGTAGACCGGATCGCTCGCATATGAATGAACAGGTTGTCGATCATTTCAACCATGAGCTCGCAACCACTCATTCGAACGATCGTACGGTGAAACGACATATTCGATTGGGAATACTCGTCAACAAACTCACTGGGGTCCTTCTTGAATTCCGCAACGACGCGCAATTCCGCGAGATCCTCATCGGTCGCCCGCTCGCAAGCGAAACGGGCAGCAGCACTTTCGAGGGCTGACCAAACCATGATCATCTCGATAATCTCACGCTTGTTCTTGCGGACAATGTAAATGCCACGGCGCGGCACCGATCGAACGAACCCTTCCTGCTCGAGGAGACTTAAGGCTTCACGTATGGGTGTTCGGCTGACTCCCAGATCGCGCGACAATTGGCGCTCGTCCAGCCGAACTTCTTCCGGATGGCCGTAAATATCCAATGCGGTAATCGCGCGCTTGATCGCATCGCTAGCTAACCTCCGAAGCCCGACATTCGCTTCAAGCGGCCGTACGTTGATTTGTGGTAGTTTTTTTATAGGTTCCATCGGCGCTAACCCTGTGACGGCAATTTCAGCCTGGGCTGGTGTGTTTTTGATGGAATCTTGCATATCATATACTAGGAGATCTAACAATAAAACCGTGATTACCAACCGGAACAATTTGCTTGAACAGCGCCGTCATGCTCAGGTAATCGATCACGCCCCAGCGTCTTTCACCTCGCAGAGAGAACCGCAGAAACGTCAACTCGCTTGCTCCACTTCGGCAACAGCAGATCCCGATGACGAAAAGGAAGCCAGTTCGTCAGCACTAATGATCCCAACAGCCTGCTCACGATCCATTACAAGAACGTGCCGCGCCGACCGCGAACGCATCAGCGCCATCGCCGCTTCGAGAGACTCGTTCTTGTCACAGATAACGAGCTGGCTCCTCACCGACCGGGAAATCGGCTCAACCAGCGCAGCCCTGCCGCGGCGCCGGAGGGCGGCGTCAACGTCGGCTTGGGTTACAAGCCCCAGAACCGAGACACCTTCGGTCGCACAATGATCCGTGGCAAGAACCGCCTCGACCTTTTCCGTGCGCATACGCTCGACGGCAACACGAAGCGCCGCCGTCATCGGCGCACTAACCATTCTCGATCCCACAGTTCGGAGCACGGATTCGACGTTCATTTCCAGCTTTCCCCCGCCATTGCCCAGCGACACCAACAGCGAACGGCAAATGTATAAAGTATACCAATGTCGCTGTCAACCCTTGAAATCCCTGCGGGCGCGCCCAAACAAAGGCCTCAAGCGCAACCAAACAAAATCGAAGGCCGGGCAGATCTTACGATCCGCCCGGCCTTGACAACTTACAAACTATGCGAAAACGACCGTGTCAGACAGGCTGTGTTGACCTGACCTGGCGCAGCCCTTTATCGCCTCACTCCGCGGCTTGCCCTGAACCAGACAGAGCCTCTTCCTCCCGGTGATAACGAGCCTCGACTGGCCGCAACACCAGCAACACAATGATTACAGCAATCACGTTGATCAATGTCGTCACGTACAGCACGCTGCTCCAGTTGTGCGTGCTGGCGGCTATGGCGGCGGCAATCGGCACAATGAACCCCGCCAGTCCTTTGGACGTGTAAAGAAACGACAGATTAACAGTAGCATACTTGGGCCCAAAAAGGTCCGTACACATCGCCGGGAACAGGCTGAAGATTTCTCCCCAGCAAAGGAAGATAACACCAGCCATCAACACAAAGCCCCAAGCAAACGCGCCCACAACCGTCATCAGAAAGTACGCTATTGCGCCGAGACCAAACGCAATCGCCATTGTATTCGAATGGCCAATATTATCAGCTATCCAGCCAAACAACGGTCGAGCGATACCGTTGCAGATGTTGGCAAAAATCAACGCAACCGAAAGCGTTGTCGCGCCAAGGAATAGCGGCCCGCTTGCTATGCCGTATGACTTTGCAATGACAGCCAGATTCGCGGCCGCCATCAGACCGCCACCGGCCATCAGAACAAACAGTACATACAGTACCCAAAATACCGGAGTCTGGAGCATTTGCCCCGGCGTGTGGCTCCGCGATGTCTGATGCACCTTCACTTGCGTTACAGCCGGAGCCTCACCGGCATACGGCGCGCGAATAAATTGGGACGCAATCAGAATGATACCCCCTTGAATAACGCCAAACCATATGAACGTCGAGGAAACGCCGACCGACGCCAGGACCATTCGAATTGGGATAATGGTGAGAGCCGCACCCGCTCCGAAACCCGCCGCCGTCAGACCCGTCGCCAAACCGCGCCGGTCCTTAAACCATTTCGTGGCGTTGCCCACGGCTGTCGCGTAGACCGCACCCGCTCCCAAACCGGTTACGGCACCGCCAAAATAAAGAAGCGACAACGAACTGGAAGTCCCTTCAATAATCCATCCGACAGCGACAAGAAGCCCACCGACACCCATCACAGTGCGCGGCCCCCACTTCGGCCCAAGCGCATCAGCGATCCACCCGTCAATCGGAGTCGCCCACGTTTCGAGCGCTATAAACATCGAGAATGCGAACTGAATGTCGGTGACCGCCCAACCGTGCCTATTGTGCAACGGCAACACGAAGAGCGCCCACCCGTACTGGAGGTTCGCAATCATAATCATACAGATGACGCCCAAAATCAAATGGCGCCAGCGCTGCGACACATTGCCTGTCACGGCAGCGCCCTCCCCACCGACGCCACCAGGACTTCCATTGTTCGGCATTACTTCCTCCGCCTGAATATTATCCGTTGCTTTTCACAGATCTGTCACCGCGCATTGCCGAACCTGAATGGCGGAGCACAACATTCGTCGATGCGGGCGGGCTTTGACTCCACATTAGCGACAGAGTCGAACAGCCGGCACAGACGCTCAGCGCTTCCCTCGACATGAGCAATGACCTATCTGTCGGCATTATACCACCCGACATCACCTTGTCTATCGAAATTTGGCAAAAATGCGGACAACAGATTAGACCGAGCATCGGGTAAAAGCAGGAGAAGTTTTGGCGCATGATCACTGACAACCCTCGTCAGTCTTCGGTCGAACAGCTGGTCGGCGGCTAACAGCAGCAGTTCACGTTACCCCGAATTTCTTGGCTTTATGCGATATTTTGACATGCGGGATGTCCGCAGGCCCTTTTTCTCGAAAGGTGTTTTCCGATGCAACGGTTCTCCCTGCCAGTGCACATATGTTGGTATTGGGTGTTGGCTCGTGCCAAGCGATATTCGGATCTCCATTGAGTCGGGTTGTGGCGCGCCCACTTTTCGCCGCCATTTAAATGAACCACCGCCCCGGCGATGCTCGCCTGCAACGCAAAAGCTGTGTCACGTGGAACTAGCCTCATGAGAGGGCGTATTCTGCGACGACTCCGTTGGACGGCCACGTCAGTTTCTTCGCTGGTTCCCCCGGGGCGTTGTGAAACCCATTATGCAATTTTAGTCCGCGAACAGCGTGTTCGCACGGCGGGCAGGATATTGCTCCTGCTCCCCAATCACAGGTAAATCGGTCTCTTTTTTGCGGGACCTAACCGGTCAGCGGTTAGGTAAGCATTGAAGCCACAGCATTTCCAATGCGGGCGTCGCTCCCAGTAACGCAGCTTTCACGCAGGATCTCGGGTTACCTGGCCATCCGGGCGGGTTCGTGTTCGCCGGAAATTTCGGCGCCTGTTTGCCTAAACGCCTCTTGTCCCTTCCCCGTCGCGTGTGGATGCTTTAAATTTCCAACGTCCAAAACACGTAGCGCTTATGCCCTTACGCCAACGAGGGACACTCGCCGACTTATCCGGGGCGGCCCTTGTTATGACGTTGAAGCGTTGCAGAGATCAACTTTTCCGCAATGTTCCCAACACTATCAAAGCCTGAACAAACCCCCAATCATGACCGACGCATTTTCTGGTAACGCCGTCACACCGACGACGGACCGAACGTGCTGCCCAGCTCTTCCGAATACAGATCTTGCAAGATCGGAAGCACCATCCATCACCTGGTTCAGCGACGCGAAGCCGGGCACCGCCGCCACATACCCGTCAAGGCGCACCAATTCGGTTATCGCCTCGAGGCCTCCATCCAGCGTCGCTTCGAGTTGCCCAAGAATATTAGTCAGACACAGCCTGGCCGCACGAATTCCTTGTTCAGTTTCCACTGTATCGCCAACAAGACCCTTCACCGCGACAACCCCCCTCTCTAAGGGAAGATGCGCTCCAACATAAACATTGTTGTTGACGACGCGGACGAGCTCATGATTCGCCGCCTGACTCGGCGCTTGCGGAAGGACGATCCCTAACTCCTTTAGCCTCTCGTCAATTAACTGTCTTTGATCAGATACCATACCCCCTCCATGTATTTGCTCGTGTGGATATATTTAGGAAGCCGACCATACCGCCTAACACGAATGTGCTCGTTCTTGTAACAATCCAAATAGAGCGGCAAGCACGTGCTGAAGCTCAGCATCCGCGCTCACCGCCGTCTGCCTTGTTTCATACCCCTCCGGGTTCAACCGACGACCTCTTCAGTGCCAAACGATGTATAACGTTGCAGCAACCCAAGGACGACCGGCATAACGACAAGCACCATCGGCAACTGAACAATGATGCCCGAAATAATCGCAACAGCCAGCGGTTGTTGCATCTGGTCGCCTGATCCGCTGATCGCCGCACCGAGCGGAAGCAACGCAAGAATCATCGCCACGACGCTCATCAAAATTGGCCTTAGTCGATTGAGCGCCGCGTCAATTAAAGCTTGCCGGGCCGGCCGACTCTGACACAGCATCTCATACTCAGACACATAGAAAATAGCCATTTCCGTGCCGATACCGAGTATCATCACCATGCCCATCAGCGCTGTGATATTTAGCTCAATGCCAGTGAGCCAAAGACCGACGAACACCGCACTAGATGAAATTACCGATGTGCTGACAATTATGAGTGGTAGCAGGTAACGCTCATACAAGAACAAGAGCAGTACCAGTTCGGCGATCAGAGCCGCAAGGAACACTTCGATCATACCGCGGAAAGCACTTTCCTGCTGCTTGAACTGCCCTCCCATCGTGTAGGTCACGCCCGGTGGGAGCACTCCAGGTTTTTCAAGAGCTCTGCGGACCGCTGCTGCCGTGCTTCCCAGCGATCTCCCCGCAACCTCGCCGGTTACCTGTACAATCTGCGCCAAGTTCCTGCGGGTCAGCTCCGGTTGCCCAGCGACAAAAACCACGTGCGCGACAGTACTCAGCGGAAACACGTTTCCGTCAGCTGCGCGGATTGGCAGATTTTTCAAATCATTCCGAAAAATCTTTGGTTCGGTCTGCTCGTCCCTCTGCAACAAGCTGCGCTCCGGCGATATGCCCGCTGCCTGCTGTCCTGCCGGATCGCTCCACACTCGAATGCCCACATCCCCCAATGTACCAATATACTTTGTTACCACGATCCCATGAAGGTAGGAGTTCACCTGATTCTGAACTTCCGCCACCGTCATCCCCTCCATAGACGCGGCATCAGGTTGGACGCGGATCTCTAGCGCGTCGCCCGCGGGGACCACCCCGTTATTTACGGACGACGGCTCGATACCACGCACGTTTGAAATTACATCGGCGACTTTCTGGGCGACGTCTCCCAGAACCTTCGGATTTTTTGCGCTTAGATTGATCACGATCGGTTCAGGTCGCCCGACCATGTCCCCAATGTTATCAGTCAGCAGCTGGTCCGAGCCAAAACTGACTCCCGGCACCTCGACCGCGACTTTGTTATCAATCTGGTCCATTACCTTCCATATATTCGGTCGTTTGCCCGGCGAAATTAACTTCACGTAAATATCACCCTGATTTGGCTCGTTCAGATCCCCCCCAAGACCGGCCCCGGTGCGCCGGGAGAAGGCCTCAACATATGGATTCGTCTTGATAATGTGTTCGACTTGAAGAAGCTCCCGATTGCTCTCCGGAAGTGAAGTCCCAGGATTCGTCTGATAATTGAAAACAAACCCCCCTTCATCCATTTTTGGCAAGAAGCCAGATCCGGTATGAACAGCCCCGACGTACCCCACCCCAATCAACACCAAGACCGCAATACCTGCTAGAGCAGGGCGATGTCGGGCAGCTAAAAGTATGCGCTCATGTGTTGTCTTAAGCCACCCCGCCTTTTCATGGCCCGGATCATGCCATTTTTCAAAGTCAATTAATCCCCGCGCAAAAATCGGCACTACAAACGCGGTCAGCAGATAAGAAATGATCAGCGCCGATGCCATTGTCAGAGACAGATACAGGAAGAACGCCCCGGTCACTCCCGTTAGGAAAGCCAGCGGGATAAAAATCACGATTGTAGCAAGACTGGACCCCGTTAACGGTTTCAGAAACTCCTTGGCCGCAACAAATATCTCCCCTTTCGGATTGGTCAGCCCAGGCGCTCCGGCTCTCCGGGCAATCTGCTCAATCATCACGATCACGTCGTCGATAAGTAACCCTATCGACGCAGCGACGCCACCAAGGGTCATCATGTTGAAGGACATGCCGAGGACGTAAAGCAGCAACGACGTGATTAACACCGCCATCGGCACAACGATCATCGCGATCAACGTCACGCGCCAGTTTCGCAAGAAATAGAAAATGACTAATGCCGCCAGAAGAAGGCCTATCAGTATTCCTTCTTGTACGGCGTCAACCGACGAGGCGACCAGTTGTGTCTGATCATACCATTTTACAAGGTGAACATATTTGGGCTGAGTTGCCATAAATCGCTTCAGCCTTTGCTCCACCTGCTGACGAAGACTCACCATGTCTGCCGTCGGCTGCTGATACACGTTAATTTCAACAGATGGCAGGCTCTGATCCCTCACCATATACCAACGGGGCTCGACCCCCTTTGTTATGGTTCCGAGATCCGCCAAACGCACAATCCCACCTTGGGCCGTTCGGAACGTCAAGTTCGCGATGCTTTTGACTCCGGTAAATCCGTTGTTTGCAAACATCAAGTATAATAAATCTTGGTCCTGGAGATGGCCGATGCCTTTAATGATGTTCGCATTCCGCAGTCCCTGCTCAACGTCCGTAAGCGTCAAACCGAACGCCTGGAGTTTGGCCGGATCAAGCTGCACCTGTATTTCGCGGTGACGACCGCCTAACGTCCCAACCTCTGAGATGCCCGGAATGCCCATGAGCATTGGGCCAATCTGGTATTTGGCGATCCTCAGCAACTTCACCTGCGATATCGTATTCGACGTCAACGAATACGAGATGAATGGCATGATGACATTCGGCAACATTTGAATGACCTGATAGGTCGTTCCTTGAGGCAGCTCAGGCAATATCTGCGACATCGCCGCCTCGACTTCGAGGTACGCCGTGTCCATGTTGCTTTTCCATGGAAAATCCACAAAAATCTCTGTGGATCCGCGCGATGTCGTTGACTCGACATTTAATGCATGAGGAACCGCACGCAGCATCTGCTCAATTGGTGCCGTCACGTCGTAGAGCTGCTGGCTTGCAGGCCGCGATCCTGACGAAACCTCAATCCGAATGCGCGGGAAACTTACGACCGGATACACGCCATACGGCATGTTTGTGATGGCGAACACTCCGCCAAGCGATAGCGCGACAGCAATCGCCACCAACGAGCGCCGATGGTGCTCAATCCAGGCTACAAAATTCATTGAGCGGCCTCCTTTGGAGCGATCGTCATTTTATTGCCGTTGCTCAATTCGTAATTGCCGGCAAGCACAACAGGATCGCTCATCACCAACGGACCAGCAACAACGTCCTTGCTTCCATCCGAGCCGAGCACGTGAACATACACCAGTTTAGCGGTCAAATCGTGCTCCTGCACAACATAGGTGTTGCCAGCGTTGTCGATCAGGATTGCACTGTGGGGGACTACGTAGCCATCAATATGGCCCGTGGTGATTTCTGCACGAAACATCTCGCCCATTAAGGTCTGTCCCGGTGGCGTGGAGATGTCGATCGGCACGAGGCCGTTTGCCGCATCAACCAGCGCACCGCGGAATTCGACAGTCCCCTGCAAGGTTTCACCTCCACCAATAGGTATCAGGCGCACCTGGTCATTTACTTCTATCTTTCTCGCCTTGCTTGGGACAATGCCAGCATGCAGCACCAGCCCGCTTGGTTGCGCGAGTTCGACCAAAGCCGCGCCTTCGGAAACTATGGCACCCGGTGTTGTCTCAATCTTCGTCACGAGCGCGTTGGACGGTGCCCGAATTATATTCGGTCCGGCCGCACCCTGCATCTTAAGAGCGTTTAATGAAGCCCGCGCATCGGCCTCCGACTTTTCAGCGTTCAGGAGCGCTTGCGCTGTCGCAAGGTGAGCTTTTACGAGCGCACGTGTGCGGGCTACCAGATCACTTGCAACACGCAACGCGGAGTCCGCCTGCGTGTACGCGCTCTCGCTCGCCGGACTTGGCTGAAGCCGAACTAGCGGCGCACCTTGGTTGACCAATTCGCCAAGTTTCACATACACGTTCGTTACCGCAGCCTGCAACGGCGCCATGATCGTCTGGCGGCTGGACGATGCCGACCCGACGGTCCCATACACCGTCTCAATGGCCGGCAAGCTTCCGCGGACGAGCGACGTCACCTGAACCGGCACAACTGGCGTCGGTGTATCATCAGCAAGAGCCGCAACCGGTACCGCGAGCGCACCGGCAAGGATCGCAACGGAGAAAAGCGATTTCATGATTTAGTCACCTTAGGCTGAGGGACAATCCGGGTTTGAGGGAGACCGACGCCGAGTTCAATCGCAAGAGCAAGCTGATCGGAGTCGAGGCTGGTACGCAGGGCAACCAATTCGAGTTCACGCGCCAATGCTGTGGTTTGATAATCGACCAGGGATCGTTGATCGAGATTTCCTTGAGCATAGGCTTCTTCGGCGTCTTTTGCCGCAAGCGTCGCCGTCTTTGCATCCGCTGACGCACTG
>DAIDMG010000012.1 GCA_027449105.1 Acidiphilium sp.
ATACCCGCCAACAGACAAACGCCGCCAACGTATCCCTTCCTAGCCTATTCACATACCCTCAAAGAACAAAACGACGGCCTACGGTTCACACCGCTCCGTCGGCACCCGCCGAACGTGACGGAGAACGGGCTTCTACGCGCCGACCAGCCACCTGTCAACGCCATCGTTGACGCCGAAAAATTACCGAAAACCTATTGCAAAAACAAACAACTTTCGATTCTTTTCGATCCCGCTGGAACGCCAGAACCTTTGGAAATTTCTCCTGCACGCCCGCCATGATCGAGACGCATGAGGCGCAACAACAGCGACGCTTATGCTGCTTTCGGCATACCTTCACTGATCGTCAGACCGCCCGGACCGGCACTAACGCCAACCTCTTGCCCGTCATGGATTGCCCCCTCCAAAATCAAGGTCGCAAGCTTGTTTTGCAAACTCCTCTGAATCACCCGCTTCAGCGGTCTAGCACCGTAGACCGGATCATAACCGGCCTCAGCCAGCCAATTTAGCGCAGCCTGATCGAGGCGGATCGAGATCTTCCGATCTGCAAGCAGATTCTCCAGATTCCGGAGTTGGATGTCTACGATTGTAGCCATATCATCGCGCTGCAGGCGACGGAACAAGATTACCTCGTCCAAGCGGTTCAGAAACTCTGGCCGAAAGTGTTGGCGCACTACCCGCATGACCTGTGCCTCAGCCATCACCACGTCCTCTCCTTCCGGTTGAGCCGCCAAAACCTCGCTGCCAAGGTTTGACGTGAGAACAATGATCGTATTCTTAAAATCAACCGTTCGCCCCTGCCCGTCCGTCAGCCGGCCGTCGTCGAGCACCTGCAGCAAAACGTTGAAAATGTCTTCGTGCGCTTTCTCGACCTCATCAAACAGTATCACCTGGTAGGGCCTGCGCCGCACCGCCTCAGTCAGCACACCACCCTCCTCATAACCGACATAACCCGGAGGAGCGCCGATCAGGCGTGCCACCGCGTGCTTCTCCATGAACTCGCTCATGTCGATCCGTACCATGGCCCGCTCATCATCGAACAGGAACTCTGCCAGCGCCTTGCAGGTCTCGGTCTTTCCGACACCGGTCGGCCCAAGGAACAAAAAAGAGCCAATCGGCCGATTGGGGTCCTGTAAACCGGCCCGCGCACGTCGCACCGCATCCGATACGGCACGCAAGGCCGCCTCCTGCCCGACCACCCGCCGACGCAATTCATCCTCCATACGGATCAGCTTCGCGCGTTCGCCTTCCAGCATCTTGTCCACCGGAATTCCAGTCCAACGGGAAACAACTTGGGCAATCTGTTCTTCCGTTACCGCCTCATTCAGCAGAGTGCCCTCATCCTGCTGAGATGCCAGCTTCCGCTCAAGATCCGGAATCACGCCGTAGATAAGCTCTGAAGCACGCGCGAGGTTGCCGGCGCGTTGCGCCATTTCCATTTCCCCTCTCGCATGATCGAGCCTTTCCTTTAACTTCTGGGTCTCGTTCAGGCGATCCTTCTCTGCTTTCCAGCTCGCTGACATTGCATCAGATTTTTCCTCAAGGGCAGCGATCTCCCCCTCAAGACGGGCAAGACGCTCCTTTGACGCCGCGTCTTCCTCCCGTTTCAGGGCTTCACGTTCAATTTTAAGCTGCATGAGGCGCCGATCCAACTCGTCCAATGCCTCGGGCTTAGAATCCACCTGCATCCGTAGACGCGAGGCAGCCTCATCCACCAAGTCGATCGCCTTGTCCGGCAAAAACCTGTCTGTAATATATCGGTTCGACAACGTCACTGCCGCCACTAGCGCCGAATCTGAAATTCGCACGCCATGATGAAGCTCGTATTTCTCCTTTATACCCCGAAGAATCGAGATCGTATCTTCGACAGTCGGCTCATCGACGAACACAGGCTGAAAACGCCGCGCCAACGCTGCATCCTTCTCGATATATTTTCGATATTCGTCGAGCGTCGTAGCGCCGATGCAGTGCAGTGCTCCACGCGCAAGTTCAGGCTTGATTAGGTTCGATGCATCCATCGCACCATCCGCTCGCCCAGCTCCAACAAGCGTGTGCATTTCGTCAATAAAAAGGATGATTTCACCGTTGGCCGCCTCAATTTCCTTTAACACTGCCTTAAGGCGCTCTTCGAATTCTCCACGATATTTCGCACCGGCCACCATTGCGCCGAGATCCAGAGCAAACAGCTTTTTTCCCTTCAAGGCCTCGGGCACATCCCCGTTGACAATTCTTAATGCCAATCCCTCGACAATTGCGGTTTTGCCCACCCCGGGTTCTCCGATTAACACAGGATTGTTTTTTGTCCTGCGCGCCAGCACCTGTATCGCGCGACGAATTTCTTCGTCACGGCCAATCACTGGGTCCAACTTTTGCTCACGCGCAGCTTCAGTGACGTCTCGGGCATACTTTTTCAGGGCATCGAAAGTCTGTTCAGCGTTCGCGCTGTTGACAGTGCGGCCTTTGCGGATTTCTGCAACCGCCCGCTCTAATGCCTGCGCTGAAGCGCCAGCGGATGCCAGAGCGCGCCCTGCCGGTGTACTACTAGCTGCCAAAGCAACCAGAAGACGGTCTTGGGCGACATATTCATCGCCCACTTTGTGCGCCATAGTCTGGGCCGCATCAAGGACTCGCACGAGATCAGGGGTGATCTGGGGCTGCCCAACACCGGCACCTTGCACTTTGGGTAGCTTCGCAACGCTGGCATCAACGGCGAATTTGACTGCACCTGGATCGCCTCCTGCCGCTCGGATCAATCCCGATGCCGCCCCCTCCTCATCGTCAAGAAACGCCTTAAGTAAATGTTCAGGCGTAATAAACTGATGGTATTCGCGGACCGCGATAGTCTGCGCGGCTTGAACGAAACCTCTGGCCCGTTCCGTAAATTTCTCAAAATCCATATTGGTTGATCCCTTTCAGCAGGCGACCTCACATTTCCATCCCTTTGACAGGCAATGGCACGAACTTGTCCCTATGAAGTGGTTGCTGCATTGATCAGGCTCAAGGGGACACCAAGCAAGCATTACAGTCCAAAATCCCGCTCGACGGGCTAAAGATAAATAGGAGCAATACGCCTAAGCCCCCTGCTGTTTTCCCTTTGATTCGCCATTACCAAAAACATCGGCCTGCGCCGAAGCCGGGAATACCACCCGACGGCGGGAACCCGCCAATGCTTCGGCAGAAAGGCACAACAAAAGGTCTCCCCCATGCCACCATGCCATCAAACGGCCAAAACGGTGCCCCTACTAAACTGAACAACCCGCCAAACGAGGCATGACAGAAAAGTGGGCATTGAGTGCGGAAGATGGCATGTACATCCAAAACATTCATCGCTGCGATATTTGCACCAGCCGTGCGGAGCTACTAAGTGCGAGACTTGCCGAAAACAACCTTACGCCGCCTGCCCAAAGCGGCTACAGGATCCACATGCTGTCCGATCTACCAAATGTCTTGACCCTATCCCGGATTGCGGCGATTCCATTGCTGGTTCTGCTGATTGCCATAAACCAGCCTATTACAGATCTGCTTGCCGCGTTACTTTTCGCTCTCGCCGCAGCTACTGACTGGCTGGATGGACAAATTGCTCGGACGCGAGCCCAGCTTTCAGATCTTGGTCGGGTGTTGGATCCAATCGCTGACAAGCTTCTTGTTGGCGCAACGTTGATGGTGCTGGTCGGCTTCCGCCGCCTGCCCTTCGCAGGGATCTACCCCGCCATTGTGATCATGCTCCGGGAAATCCTCGTTTCAGGGTTGCGTGAATATCTCGCTCAAATTCGGGTTGGACTGCCGGTGACTCGACTGGCTAAATGGAAAACCGGCACGCAAATGGCCTCTCTACTTATATTACTACTAGGCGATCCCGGTGCTCGGCTGATCGGCGTCGGTGGATTTCCAGCTGCTGCAGCCGGGGCTTCCCTGCTTTGGCTTGCGGCCATTCTGACTTTGATTACTGGTTGGGACTATTTGACCGCCGGATTGAACCACATCAACCATTCGCATGAGACCCGCTGACTTGCGCCGAGCAAATTTACCCGGACCGATTCTAGCGTTGGTTGGCTGGTCAGGCAGCGGCAAGACAACCCTGCTGACAGCACTGCTGCCGACGCTCATTGCGCGTGGCCTGACTGTGTCCACCCTCAAACACGCGCACCACGACGTTGAGCCAGATCATCCCGGCAAAGACAGTTACAGACACCGACTGGCCGGAGCGCAAGAAGTTCTGTTAGCAACCAATAACCGTTTCGCACTATTCTGCGAGTCAAATGGCAACGACGCGTTAGATTTGCTTACCTTGACCGCACGCATGGCACCGGCTGATCTTTATCTGGCGGAAGGTTTCAAGTCTGCCCCAGTTGCAAAACTCGAGGTCTACCGGGCCTCGCTAGGCAAAGCCCCTCTTTGGCCTGAGCTTTCCAATGTCATCGCGGTTGCTGGCGACATTGAGCAGAGTACCTGTCCGCTTCCCTTCCTCCCCCTCAGCGACGTCGGTGTGATCTCCAATTTTATCCTGACATGGCGTGATCGGAAGTTGAGCGTCGGGCCTCCTCTTGAGACCTCGATCCAAACCGGATCATAAGGGCACACAACGGAAAGGACCGCTAATGCGGCTACGGACTTCACGTGTCATGATCGTAATATTGCCATGCATGTTGCTGCTTTCTGGATGTGCAGGCGTTGGCAACTATGTGGGAAGTGTAGCCAACCCGTTTAGCGTTCCAAACGCATCGACCGCTGAAACTCTAAATATGCAGCGGGCTCGCGGCACCCACGTCGTCGTGCAACCGATTTCTCCAGAGGCTGGGAACGTCTGGCCTAGCCCAGCAAAGCCAGTGCCAACGCTAGGCCAAATGCAGAAGAACATCGATCTATCATCCGGTCAAAGAAGTTCGAACCAATACCAGCCGCTACGTTCCAGGCCTCCAAGCGCCTCCAATGCTTTCGGGGGCACGACGGTACGCGTGCCAACGATTCCTCACTCTCGCGAAAAGGGGCCCGACACCGTGGCTCTGCCGGTAGGCCAGACGCTTCTCGGCCCGAAAGGTCCCGTCGGCATCGTTACCAGCCCGAGCAACGGTCGTTATCAGGAAGTAGCACCGATAAACGGCAAAGGCGGCGGTATACTGATCCGATCTGGCGCCGGTAGTGCCACACTTATAGAACCGGGTGGCCAAGTCGTCATTGTACACGTTCCCATACAGTGACAATCTCTCTCATACCCCCCATTTGTACGCCATGAAGATTCTCTATTTTGCCTGGTTGCGTGAGCAGATCGGCCACGCGGAAGAAGACGTTATCCCACCACCGAATGTCACGACCGTAGGCGCCCTGACGGAATGGCTGGCCTCATCCAGCCCGGGTCATCGAAAGGCATTTGCCAAGCGTGGCTCACTCAAAATTGCCGTGGACCAAACCTTCGCACGCGATGACACTTCAATCGCAGGAGCCTGTGAAATTGCTTATTTTCCGCCCTTTACGGGCGGCTGAACCACCATGCCACTGATTCGTGTTAGCCTAGAGGACTTTGATGTCGCCACCGAGCTTTCGCGACTTCAGGTCAACGCGGGCGCGGTTGCAAGCTTTATCGGAATCGTCCGTGGCGACTCGCATGGAAGGGCGCTTCGATCGATGACGCTTGAGCATTATCCGGCGATGACGGAACATGCACTTGCAGAGATCGCCGACCGAGCCATGCGGCGCTGGGATCTCACGGATTGCACAATCATTCACCGAATAGGCCGACTTAAACCTGGTGCTCGCATCGTGCTTGCCGCCGCTGCCAGCGCACATCGCAAAGCCGCGCTGGAAGCAACAACGTTCCTTATCGACTGGCTCAAGACCGATGCGCCTTTCTGGAAACGCGAGGAGTTCTCGTCGGGCGAAAGCGTATGGGTCACCCGAAATGCGGGAGACGATGAAGCCCGAGCACGCTGGGCAGAATAGCCTTTTCGGTTAACTTGCGGGCGGGTCAACTCTGTCGGCGTATTGCACCGTTCTCCTGTCTGCGGACAGCAGAACGTAAGACTGTACATGGCATCTATGTCGAAGGCTCGAGTTGTTGGCCGATCGCAGAAGAAGTAATGTAGCCCGCGAAGTTCGAATGCTACCGGACGTGTCGTTTTGGCCATCGTGTATCATTCAAAATTGGTAAAGCCCAATTGATGATACCTGTGTGCAGATGAATGTCGACGGTGGGTGAAAATGCCGGATCTCTATTGCTGTTCCCAGACGGAGAAGATCGTGCGCGCTACGTCGGATTGACCAAGAACGGTTTGGTATCGCGGAACCGTTGCGCGCAAGTTCCTTGATCGATACTTTCCGACCTTATCAATTCGCGGCTGGTCACGGACCTGCACGAGCTGCTCTACCCGGCATTGAAGGCTAACCCCGCCTAGCGGCACTTCTAGCGATGCCAAAGCGCCGCTGCTGGCAATGGGGCTCGACCTGTCCGATGTGAAACTCGCCCTAGCTTCCGATGACCCTGGTGAGGTCTTTGCCTATAACGCCAATCACGGTGCCCACTTCCGCGAAGAGTGGCAGGTCACGGATGGCAGGCTCCTAGGTGATCCTGACAGGTTTGTGCGGCCGCGAAAAGCAAGAGACACGCGCGTCTCGATACCTGAAACCAGCCGATCCATCGCACCGGCAGCCGGATCGAAAAAGTCTTCGGAACGTAGCAGGCTGCTGAAAAAACCCTCTCGTCATTTTTAGCGAAGCGTGATTCTGTTGTTCTGAAGCGGAGGGAGGCTGGCATGCGTGGTCGGGATCAGCGGTGCGGAGAATTGTTTTCTTATGTGGATATCGAGGCTCGTATTCGAGCGGGCCATCCGCTTCGGACGATCAAAGTGCTGGTCGGAGAAGCGCTGAGCGGCGATTTCGAGGCATTATATGCCGATACGGTGGGACGGTCGTCGATCCCACCGGAACGTCTGCTCCGAGCGATGCTGTTGCAGGCATTCTCATCGAGGCATGGGCGGGGATGAAGAGTTTTCAACTCAGGGACAGTGACCGGCAAAGCGCAGGCGGCGGTGCTTCCGAGGACTTCCGCGGGGAGAGAAGACTGAACGCCACACATGTCTCGACGACCGATCCCGAGACCCGCCTCTACCGAAAAGGCAAAGGCAAGCCTGCGCAGCTTTGCTACATGGGACACGTCCTGATGGAGAGCCGAAACGGTCTCGCGGTCGGCACCCATTTGACGCAGGCGAACGGAACCGCCGAACGCGAAGCTGCCCTCACCATGGTTCATGAAGCGGCACTGGGCGCGGGGGCCACGCTGGGGGCCGACAAGAGGCGTACAATGCCTGGCGCTTCAGGCAAGCGCTCAGAGACCGGAATGTCGTTCCCCACATGGCGCTACGTTCCGACACCGGCTGGGGCGGCGCAAGGATCATCCCGCCATCGAGGTACGAGGCCTCGCAGCGCCACCGTAAGCGGATCGAGGAGATCTTCGGGATGGGTGAAGACGGTGGCAGGTCAGGCCCAAGACGAAGTTCCGAGGGCTCGGGCGGGGTTGCCCACGGTTTCGATCTCGGGGTCGCCGCTTAAAATCTGATTCGCTTGCCCAAGCTCCTTAGTGCCAGCGACCTGCCATGATGGCGCCGACATGATCGGGCGCTGGCGGATCACTCAGGCCGACCTCTGGGATCAAAACTACCTGGATCTTTGCGGGCCAACCACTCTCCTCATCGCTGCCGACGGACATGGCGAGATCGGCTTCGGTGCGCTGCAGGCGGGATTAATTCTCGAAGGCTATCTGCAAAATCTGGTTGGCTCCAACCTGAAGATGCAGGGAACGGGGGCCCGCCAAGCGTTGTTAGCCTACCTCAGCGAGGCGGCGATGTCGGCGATCGACCGGAACAGCACCAGCGTGTTGTCCTGGGACGGCAGGAACCCACGGCGGCGCCAGAACACGGCTGCCTCGTCATCGACAGCGTTCACGACCAAGACCCGCCCTCCGATCAGCGCGGCGCCGCTGACACTGCGGGCGAGCGCGTGGTTGAACAGCCCGGTGCCGATCCCCCTTCCGACCCACGCCTGATCGGTGGCAAGTTGGCCGAGCAGAATGCACAGCGCCGGGTTCGGCGGCTGGCCGGTGCGGACCGAGCGAGGCAGGGTGGCGGGGACGATCGATGGCCGTCGGCGCCAAGCCGTAATAGCCGACGACACGGCCTGCCACGTGGACGACCATGACCACTGTGAACCCCTTCTGCTGATTGGCGAGCGCCCGGGTCTTCAGCCATTGATCGAGCGAAGGCTTGCCGCAGGAGAACCGGGATACGTCGTGGCCGGCATTCAGCAGCTCGGGGGCGGCGAGCGGTGGCTCCGCCATCAGCGCTTTGCTGCACCATTCTCCCAAGGTGCCTTACGGTGGAGGCACGCCACCATTTCCGGGACGGGCGTGGCGGGGGCGGAGACGGCTTGGACGAACGCCGCGAAGCCCTCGGGTGTCATGCGCAGCAGCGTGTTTTCCATCAGGACCTCCTCGGCGGCCCGGTCGATCATGGCGATGTCGCCTTCCGGGAGACGCATCGAGAGCGGATAGTCTTTGCGTTTGGCCGTGCCGGTCATTGTGGCCCCCTTCGCCATGGGGCGAAAGTAGGATGCCATAGTAGCGCTTTTTGCAATACGCGACGCGCTGCTGCCTGATATCTTTCGCGTGAGTGTCGTTCGGCGTGGGGTCGAATCGCCGATCGGTATCATAGGTTGAGCCCAATCACTTTTTGCAATTAGGCTTCTTGAATTTGCCCAAACATCGGTATTTTGCGGATGGGAGGGTTTCGACGAGATAGGCGAGCTGCGGGGATCCGGATCTGCCACGATTCAGGACGATCAAGGCCTCGAGATCGACTTCAACTTCCACAGCGGCGACGAAGCCATACTCAAAGCCATCAAAATCTGAATTTTTCAGCAGCCTGCTCTCTCACGTCCGCATTCAAGGACTCGGTCACGATTATTCCTTGCGCATCAACGGATGACCGGTAGGGACTGTGAAAGTGCGTAAGGCAGGAGACAGGACCTGAAGACACCGGTTGAACAAGCTCTCATGGGCGGGTTGGCTACCGCATGACCGTGGTTCCGTCGTGGGGCTGCCTCATGCTAGAGGCGAATGTCGGTCCGGGGACCGGCTCATAACAGCTCAGGAGGATTCTCCGACCGTGGTCCTGCCTCCAGCCTTGCGCACCAGATTTATTCGCTGGATATTTTCCTCCGTCTCCTTCAGCAGTTCTCTCAAGTGAAATGGAGTTGAGCAATGCGGGCGATCGCCGAGATGAAGCCGACCATTTCGTGAGCAACGGCCGTGGTGACCGCAACCTTCGGCTTCCCGGAAGCGGTCAGACGGCGATATCGTGCGCACAGTCGAACCTGCGCGTTCCAAGCAATATCTCAGCTGACAGCGGCTCAAGACGGTCGTAGATCTTTCGGCTTACGCGTGCTGACGTCCGGTATGTCCAGGCCCCCTCAATCAGCACACGCCGGGCCAGCACATTGCCGGCTTTGGTAATGCCGCCGCGGCGGACGCTGCCACCTGACGAGTGCTCGCTCGGCACCAGGCCGAGATAGGCCATCAGTTGGCGCGGATTTATGAAGCGGCGAAAATCACCGACTTCCGCCATAACGGTCACCGCTGCCACGAGGGCAACCCCGCGCATCGCCTGCAGCGCAGCCACAACCGGTGCCATCGGCCAGTTCGGCAGGAAGTCCTCGATCTGGCCTGTCAGCCGGTCGCGCCGGGTTTCCGCGTCCTGCACGGCATAGATGTAATCCTGCAGGACGATTTGCTGCGCCGGATGCTCGAACCGCAATGTCGTCAGCCAGCACCGATAGGCCAAGGTTCAGGCGCGAGGCCTGTGATAAACCCGCTCATGGCGCAGCAAAAATCCTTGCAGATGCTGCAGCGCCTTGGCCAGTACGCGGACCGCAGTCGTGGCGCGCCCGCGCCAAGTCGTGCATTGCCTCGTGTGCCTGATCTGGAACCCAAAAAGGCAGTCAATTCGCCGGCCCGATGTAGCTTCCCAAGCATCATCGCATCGCGGCGATCCGTCTTTAGCCGGTCGCCCGTCTTGATCGGGATCAACGATGGCGCAACCACCACGCACTCGTGCCCGGCAACCAGTCAGCAGTCGTTGCAAACCATAGCCACAAGGACCTGCTTCGTAACAAAAGCAGAGCCGGCGGCCATTCTTGCCAAGCCGTGTTGCCATTTTACTCAAAACATCCGGCCGGTTCTCAAACACACCGACCTGCCGAACCTCGCCGTTACGGCTGCTCTCAGCCGCTGCCACGCATACCGTCGCCTTATGCACCTCAATCCAACAAACGTGATATTGTCCGTCAGGTCTGCCCTCCATGCATGAGGCTCTGTACCGGCCATCCGGCACAACCCTCGATATCGTACATGATGAGGGCGGGCCGCCGATCACTCAGCGGATATTGGGTCTAGAGTTGTGGCCGATGGGTCCGCATTCATGCCTGATACCACTGGATTTGTTCGGGATGTGGCGCTACAGGTCTTTAGGGTGGTGTTGCGACAATTCGGTTGCCTGGCGAAGTCAATCACTGGGCCGGTACGACGTACGAGAGAGAGGTAATTGCGGTAAGTTTTGGATTGCCGCTGAGGTGGATTCATCTAAAGCCACTTCAATTTTTCCGGTTTCCTGTCCCGAGTCGTTTTTTTTATTGGGGCGGTCATGCGGGGCCGTAAAGCAGTGTCCGGTAAGACCGGACTGTGGGGTAGTCGTCACAGCCATCCATGATTGCTTCGGCGTCTTTTTGGCGGTCTTTGAAATGCAGACACCCTCATTATTGCAACAACCATAGGCTTTTCCACGGGGATGGCACGAAATGCCTGCCAGGGTTTGTTCGCTGCGCGTCGATCAATGCGTCTACTCGTCTTCAGCTGATCAAGGGGTGGGCGGTTCGCCACGACTTTGTGGATTGTACGGTATTCGATTACAATAATAGCCATTGATTCCACTGAGGAGAGTCCGCCATGAGCGATGTCGCATCACGTTCGAACGCGCCGTTGTTCCACCACTGGATGCCTTTTACCGCCAATCGGCAGTTTCAGGAGTCGCCACGTATCATTGCGCGCGCGGACGGCATCCACTACTGGAATACAAAGGGCGAGCGTTTGCTTGATGGTATCTCGGGCCTCTACACCACTCCAGCAGGGCATGGTCGAAAAGAAATTCGCGACGCGGTGGCGCGCCAAGTAGAAGAACTCGACTACGCGCCGGCGTTCCAATTCGGTGTGCCGGGGTCGTTTCGATTGGCACATGAGCTTGCGGAAATGCTGCCCGAAAGCTTGAACCGGGTGTTCTTTGCGGGGTCTGGATCGGAGGCAGTTGAAACAGCCCTTAAAATCGCAATTCAATACCATCGTGTTCGCGGGCAAGGTCAGCGCCAACGCTTTGTTGGGCGAGCGCGAGCCTACCATGGCGTTAATTTTGCGGGCTGGTCAGTTGGCGGAATGGTAAAAAACCGTGAAGCATTTGGTTTGGGTCTGCCTGGAGTCTCGCACCTGCGCCATACGCTGGTTCCCGAAAACAAATTCGTCATGGGCCAAGGCGAGCACTGTGGCATTGATCTTGCGGATGATTTGCAACGTGTCATTGATTTGCATGGGGCAGACACGATCGCAGCATGCATCGTTGAACCAATTGCTGGCTCAACCGGAGTTCTCGTGCCGCCGAAGGGCTATCTCGAACGTTTGCGTACGATTTGCGACCGACATGGCATTCTGTTGATCTTCGATGAGGTAATTTGTGGCTTCGGTCGCACAGGGCATCCATTTGCTGCCAATGCATTCGGGGTAACGCCTGATCTTTTAACCATGGCTAAGGCGATAACGAACGGCAATATTCCGATGGCGGCAGTAGCAATACGCGAAGACGTGCAAAAAGCCATCTTTGATGTCGCTGAGGCAGATACAATCGAGTTTTTTCATGGATACACGTACTCTGCTCATCCAGTCGCATGCGCGGCTGCACTTGCAACGTTAAAGATGTACCGGGACCATGACATGTTCGCGCGTGGTGCAGCGTTGGCGCCGTCTTTTCTTGAGCGTATCGCGTCCATGAGGGACATGCCGGTCGTGATCGACACGCGCGGGTTTGGCCTGCTTGGTGCTGTTGATCTTGCGCCGGGTGAGAAGCCAGGCATTCGGGGCTTTATGGCTTTGCAGCGTTGTTTTGAACAAGGACTAGTTTTGCGAGTCACGGGAGACACCATCATCTTTGCTCCGATGTTTATTACTCAAATTGATGACCTTGATCGCATGTTTGAGCTTCTCCGCTCTGTGCTGAAGACGGTCTAAAAAAGGATAACGAGATGTACAGGGATGTCCTGCTATATATAGGCGGGAAATGGGTCAGTGCATCGGGCGGAAAAAGCATTCCGGTCACCAATCCAGCAACCGAAGAGATTATTGGCAGTTGCGCCAGCGCAGAAACTGCCGATATTGACGCTGCTGTCGCTGCGGCAGAAAGTGGCTTTGCTGTATGGCGAAACTTTTCGCCGCAAAAACGTGCCAAGATCATGCGCAGAGCTGCAGAACTGCTGCGCGAACGTGTTGAAGCGATTGCGCGGGCAATGACAATGGAAGAAGGCAAGGTGCTTGCCGAATCCCGGGCCGAGACGCTGGTAGCAGCCGACGTAATCGAATGGTTTGCCGAGGAGGCGCCGCGCACGTATGGGCGCGTGATTCCCGCGCGTGCTATGGAGGTATACCAGCTGGTTATCAAAGAGCCAGTCGGCATCGTCGCGGCGTTTACTCCGTGGAATTTTCCGATCAATCAGGCAGTACGAAAAGTAGCAGCGGCTCTTGCTGCAGGCTGCTCCGTGATACTGAAAGGGCCTGAGGAGGCGCCGGGTTCCTGCGCGGAGATGGTTCGCTGCTTTGCAGATGCAGATGCGCCCCCCGGTGCCGTTAACTTACTGTTCGGCGTTCCAGCACGAATCTCCGAGCACCTAATCTCCCACAGGCTGATACGCAAAATCTCGTTCACAGGTTCGACTGCTGTAGGAAAGCATTTAGCTTCTCTGGCGGGGCTTCATATGAAGCGGGTCACGATGGAACTTGGTGGTCACGCACCAGCGATCGTATTTGAGGATGCTGACGTCGATGCCGCCACTCGCATTTTGGCGGCGAACAAGTTTCGGAATGCCGGTCAGGTTTGTGTTGCACCAACGCGGTTTTTAATCCATGAGAACGTGTATGAGGAATTCATGGAGAGATTTCTTTCTTTCGTAGCTAACATTAGGATAGGTGACGGACTTGTTGCGGGAACCACGATGGGACCTCTCGCGAACGAACGGCGCATAGCCGCCGTTGAAGGTTTCGTTTCTGATGCAGTGGAGCATGGAGCGCATATCGCGGCGGGCGGTCAGAGAATAGGCAATAAAGGTTATTTTTTCCAGCCAACGCTTCTAACAGATGTTCCGCCAGATGCCAAGGTAATGAATGAGGAGCCGTTCGGACCGATCGCTTTGGTCAATCGATTCACAACATTTGGTGAAGCAGTTAAAGAGGCAAACCGACTCAACTACGGCCTTGCTTCATACGCATATACGCGTTCCACAAAGACTGCCACGGCAATCGGGAGAGCGATCGAAAGTGGTATGGTCTCGATTAACCATCACGGCCTCGCTCTTCCAGAAACCCCATTTGGCGGAGTCAAGGACAGTGGCTACGGTTGGGAGGGCGGAGCTGAGGCGATTGATGCCTACCTTAATACAAAGTTTATAACACAGGCGTCTGGTTAAAAATGAGCACAGAGGAGTTAGCTGGCAAATCTGCCATTGTTACTGGTGGCAGCAGTGGTATTGGCCGCGGCGTTGCGACTGCTTTTGCGGCTGCTGGAGCTAATGTGCTTATTTGCGGGAGGGATAGAGAGAGGCTGGAATCGGTATGTCAGAACATTGGGCGTAATGTTAGTTACGTTGTGGCCGACATCACCCTTGAGCGTGATGTTGATCGCCTCTTTACGGAAGCGGAAAGGATATTTTCCGGTCGGCTAGATATTCTGGTCAATAACGCAGGTCGTTCGACCACAGCCAGAACGGAGGATCTGTCTGTGCAGGACTTCGAAGCCGCAATTGCGCTCAACGTTACGAGCGCGTTTCGATGCGCGCTGCGGGCGTTTCGTATCATGAAGGCGCAAGGAAGTGGGCGGATCATCAATATTGGGTCAGTTTCGTCGCGGGTGCCCCGCGGCAATTCCGTGCCTTACACTACGTCAAAGTTTGCCCTTGATGGCATGACGCGGGCACTCGCCCTCGATGGTCGATCACGTGGAATCGCGGTGTCCGTTCTGCATCCCGGCAACACCGAAAGCGGGATCTGGTCCGATCAAGATACAATACGAGTGGCGGAGGGGCTGATGCCTGCAGATCAGGTCGCGCGAGCGGCGCTCCTAATGGCATCGCTGCCGGCCGATATCAATATGCTCGAAGCCACGATGCTACCGCTCAAAATGCCCTTTCTGGGGCGAGGTTGACCGAGTTAGGTTGCGGGTCGCTAGCGCATTAGCAAGAAAATGCATCAGATCGGTCCCATGACCCGCCCCTCATAAAACAGGAAAGTGTGAGCCCGCGCGCATGTGATGCGCGTGGTTGTTGCATGACAGGGCGACCGCGTGTTTCGGACGAAGATACTGCGTGTTGAGCAAGTGACTTGTCGGGCTGACAGTTGTGCAGGGCACATGCAAACTTTGGAGGAACGTCACACTGGGCGCAACGGGATACTTATTAGGCGAAGAGTAGCAGCGTCGAGCGGTGCTTCATGTCGTTCTCGGGACGCCATGATCGCTTGGTCTGAGGCCTCGAGGCCACTTCGTAAATGATTGAAGTGCGGGACGTGGTTCGGCCGGAGAAGGTTCATCTGAAATGGTTCCTGTTCTACCTGATGGAGCGACAGCGCATGGGAATTGCGACTCCAGGAGGCTGGCAAAACCAACAACAACAGAAGCGCTCGTGCCCAAAAATCTTTCCGCTCTCTCCGTTCGTATGTTTTGGCGTAACTAGGGGTTTTGCTCAGGTGCTGATGTCACAACGACAGCTTTTACCGTAACATCCCGGCAGTCGGGGGCAATATATCGGCGGACCAAAGTTGATCTGGATCATGGTTCCGTCACGTAGGGGATGGTATCGATCCTCGTGCTGATGGAGGGATATATGAAGACCTTAACTACCAGAGAAATCATGACGGCGACACCGGTGACCGTTGAACCCGAGACATTGTTGGCTGACGCTGCGCGAATCATGCTGGATCAGCACATCACGGCGCTCCCTGTCGTGGCTCCAGGAGGGGCGTTGGAGGGCATTCTAACAGACGGCGACCTTCTTAGGCGGTTTGAACTGGGAACTAATAAGAAGATATCGGCGTTAAAAGGGTTTTTTGCCCCGGAGCAGAGCGCACGCGACTTTGTTCGCTCACATGGGCGGCGGGTTGCCGAGGTAATGACAATTGAGCCGGAGAGCGTTTCATCGGGCACGAGCCTTGATGAGGTCGTTGACATTATGCAGAAGCGGCATTTCAAGCAGTTGCTTGTTGTCGATGATGGAATTCTGGTCGGCGTGGTTGGGCGGCGTAATCTCTTGGCCGCATTAGTCGGTGATCTGATTGCTGTCGATGACGAGTTAGTATCGGACGAATCGGCCGAAGCTAGGATCTTGGCACAGTTTGCCGAGTCAAAATTTGCGCCTCGAAACGCGGTGGCTGTGCGCGTCAAAAACGGCATCGCGGAACTGGAGGGAACGGTCTTTAGCGATGCCGAACATGATGCGCTGATTGTCATCGCGGAAAACACAAAGGGAATAAAGGGGGTGCGTGATCGCATGGAGATTGCTGACCCGAACTCGGGACTGGCTTTTGGAGGGTATTGACTAGGTTTCAGCTAGTGCGTTTTCTGCTGCTATCCAGCATTCCATCGCGTTTTCAGTTTCCACCGAAATTGCCGCAAGACGTCTGTGAAGTCGCGCCATCTCGTGTGGATGCGCGCGCGTGTAGAAATCCGGCTCAGAAAGACGCTGTTCTATAGCGGCGCGTTCAGCGTCTAGGTCAGCAACTTTTTGCTCTGCAACTTTTAGATGGCGGCGCAGCGGGAGGGTTTCGGAGGTTCGTTTCACCTTATGTCCGCGCGATTTTGCCGGGACACTTTGCTTTGGTTCTACATTTTGAAGGACCAATTTCTGGTAGGCGGTGAGGTCATCGTCATAGGATGCAACCTTTCCGTCTGCGACCAGTAGCAGGCGATCGACGAGCACATCGATTAGGTGCGGATCGTGGGTGATTAGAATTATGGCGCCGGAGAAATCTGTAAGCGCGCGGATGATGGCTTCGCGTGCATCGATGTCAAGATGATTTGTGGGTTCATCAAGGATAAGGATGTGCGGGGCGTCGCATGTTGCCAAAGCTAAGAGAAGGCGCGCTTTCTCGCCTCCGGACAGCTGGCGAGTACCAATCTCGATACGATCTGGACCTAAGCCAAAGTTAGCGCCATGTGCGCGGATTTGAGTCGCCGTTGCGAGCGGTAGGGCGTGCGCGAGATGATCGAATGCTGTGGCGTTGAGGTCGAGATCATCCTCCTGATGCTGCGCGAAATAGCCGATCCGTAAACCGCCTGTAACAAAAATGCTTCCCGATTGTGGTAAAAGCCGGCTCGAAAGGGCTTTGGCGAGAGTTGATTTACCGTTTCCATTGGCACCTAACAGGGCAATGCGGTCGCCCGTGTCCACGCGAAGCGAAATGCCGCGCAATACTGTTTTAGAGTTATATCCTAGGCTGACATCGTCAAGTGATAACAATGGCGGAGGAAGGTACTCGGGTTCGGGGAAACAAAACCGTGTTGGTGAATCCTCCACAAGATTTTCGATTGCCGGCAAGCGAGCGATTGCTTTGAGCCGGGATTGCGCCTGACGAGCTTTGGTTGCTGTAGCGCGAAAGCGATCGACGAATTTTTGAATATGGGCACGTTGTGCAGCGACGCGTGCAGCATTTCGTTTCTGCTGTTCAGCACGCTCAGTCCGGATGCGGATGAAATCAGTGAATCCGCCTGGAGTGACATCGATTTTGCCTTGATTTAGACGAGCAATGGAGTCGACCGCGCGATCAAGGAGGTTCCGGTCATGAGAGACCATCAGCACAGCACCCCGAAAGCGGGTAAGCCAAGTTTCCAACCAGACCGCGGCCTCAAGGTCAAGGTGATTGGTGGGTTCGTCAAGAAGAAGCAGGTCGGGAGCGGCAAACAGGGCAGAGGCCAAGCCAACACGCATGCGCCAGCCACCTGAAAAGCTCGACATGGGACGTATTTGAGCCTCGCTGTTGAAGCCAAGGCCGCTCAGAATGGCGCTGGCACGGGATGGGGCAGAGTCTGCCTGGATGGTAATCAAGCGATCATGAATATCCCCCAAGCGCTCTGGAGCGGCGTATTCTGCCTCTGCGAGGAGCTGCGTCCGCTCTATATCAGCGCCTAGGACATGTTCCAACGCTGACGCTGCACCACTTGGCGCTTCCTGCGCCACGCTGCCTAAGCGGGCTCGGTGGCCCAACCGGATTGTGCCACCATCCGGTGTCAGTCCTCCATCTATGAGCCTGAGTAAAGTCGATTTGCCAGCGCCGTTTTTACCGATCAGGCCAATCTTCTGGCCGATACCGATAGCCAACGTTGCGTGATCAAGAAGGGCACGCCCAGCGTAGCTGAACGACAGGTCGTCAATTTGGAGCAAGGTCATGGTGGCTTGGTATCTTATGGACGCCCACCTGCCCAGCCGGGTAAGGATCAGGCTACATACGCGGCCGGTGCCCACAGGCTTGGGATTGACCGAAGCACCGATGAAAACTCACCGACGGTCTACGACATGGCGGTACTTTATGTGGTTGCGCTCGTTTGCCGTTGAGGCTATGTCGCGCGCGACACAATCTAATGGGATGACGTGATGGCCATCGAACGAACGCTTTCGATCATTAAACCGGATGCGACAAGACGGAACCTCACCGGTCGCATCAACGCCAAGCTCGAAGCGGAGGGGCTGCGAATCGTGGCGCAAAAGCGGCTGCTTCTGACGAAGAAACAGGCAGAGGCGTTTTATGCGGCACACCGGGAACGACCATTTTTCGTTGGTTTGGTGGCGTTCATGACGTCGGCCCCGGTCGTTGCACAGGTGCTAGAGGGAGATAACGCGGTCGCCAAAAATCGCGAGATAATGGGAGCTACCGACCCCACAAAGGCAGCGCCGGGAACCATTCGGGCGGAGTTCGCAGAGAATATTGAAGCGAATTCGGTGCATGGCTCGGACTCGTCAGAGGCTGCGGTACAGGAAATTTCCTTCTTTTTTGCCGGTATAGAAATTACCGGCTGAATCGCTATGTGCGGCAGCACGTGAGTACAACACTGCGTCGGCTGACGCCGGTCGGTCGTTTGGATCTGGAGTCTATAACGGAATAACTTGCGGCCATGTCGCGTTCCGGCCTTTTTCGACGGCAAGGCTACGCGGGTTGGTTACGCTCACTACCATGTCGTGCCTCGGTTCACATTGGCATGCACTGCATGACCTCGTGCGATAAGCAAGCTGGTCCAATCGAACCGATCGAACCGCTCAAGGCATCAACTCATGGGCTATCTTCCAAACCGATCGCTGGCGCCAATTCGGCGTAAAGAGAATCGACCATAGCTTCCGGTGCGCTATCTACCGTGCGGAGCCAGAATTCGGGATTTTCGGGCGGTTCATAAGGGCTGTCGATGCCCGTGAAATTCCGAATTTGGCCAGCATCAGCTTTACGATACAGACCTTTCGGGTCGCGCGAGCGGCAGACCTCGATCGGGGTATCGACAAATACCTCGTGAAAGACACCAGGCTCGACTAATTCGCGCGCCATTTGTCGTTCGGCACGAAACGGCGAGATGAAGCTGACCAAAACTATTAGGCCAGCATCGGCAAAGAGCTTCGCAACCTCAGCAACACGGCGGATGTTTTCTACTCGATCGGCATCAGTGAAACCCAGATCGCGGTTCAGGCCGTGCCGTATATTGTCGCCGTCGAGCAGGTAGGTGTGTGCACCGGCGGCGTGAAGGCGCGTTTCAAGAAGGTTCGCGATAGTGGACTTGCCGGCGCCGGAGAGGCCTGTGAACCAAAGGATGGCTGGTCGATGGCGGTTACGGGCCACGCGGTCGGCGCTGCGGATGGTTACGGCCTGCCGATGAATATTGTTGGCGCGACGAAGAGGAAATCGGATCATGCCGGCCCCAGCGGTGGTGTTGGTGACACGGTCTATGACAATGAACGCACCCATTCTGCGGTTTGCTTCGTAAGGATCGAAGGAGACAGGAGAGGCGAGGGCAACATTGACTGCACCAATTTCATTCAAACTTAGACGGTCTGCAGCCAAATGTTCCAGGTGGTCGATATCAAGTTTATGCTTGATACGCGACACCACACCACTAACGGTTGCAGTGCCGATTCTGAAGAGATAGGGACGTCCCGGAAGAAGATCTGCTGCATCCATCCAGATTAGATCGGCTGCAAATTGGTCGGCAACTTCTGGTCGAGAGTCTGAGCTTGCAATAACATCACCACGCGAGATATCAATGGCGTCGGCAATCGTTAGTGTAACCGCGTCGCCCGCACGAGCAGTGTCGCGATCTCCATCGGCGGTAACAATGCGGGCAACCCTGGTGATTCGTCCTGAGCCGGAAATAACAACTGAATCGCCTGGGCGGACGGTGCCGCTCGCTATGGTTCCAGCGTAACCGCGGAAACTGGCATCTGGCCGGTTTACCCACTGAACTGGCAACCGGAATGGGCCAACGTCGGCACGCTCAGGCTCGATGGCCTCAAGATGTTCGAGAAGCGTCGGTCCATCGTACCAAGGCATGTTTGTGCTACGCCATACGACATTATCACCATGGCGAGCCGAAAGCGGAATCGGTATTATCGACGAAAAATGGAATTTTGCTGCGAAATCGCAGAACACGCTGGCGATTTCCACGAACCGCGACTGACTGTAAGAAGTCAGATCTATTTTGTTTATGGCGAGCACAACGGTGCGAATTCCAAGCAAGTCAGCGATGGCAGCGTGCCGGCGGGTCTGGGGTTGAAGACCTTGGGTTGCGTCGATCAGTAAGACTGCTACCTCGGCGTTAGAGGCGCCAGTAGCCATGTTGCGCGTGTATTGCTCATGTCCGGGAGTATCGGCAATAATGAATTTTCGGCGCCGTGTTGCCACGAAACGATATGCCACATCGATTGTGATGCCTTGCTCGCGTTCGGCTTCCAGACCATCCACGAGCAAAGCGTAGTCTACTTCGGCGCCATTTGTTCCGTATCTTTTCGAATCCCAGAGCAGTGCGGCGCGTTGATCATCGGGTACATTATCGGTATCAAAAAGGAGGCGGCCGATCAACGTTGACTTGCCGTCATCTACGGAGCCACAAGTGAACACGCGAAGAAGTGAGCGGGAGTCTTGAAGGCGCATATCATTCATTAGAAATATCCTTCCCGCTTCTTTTTTTCCATTGCAGCGGTATCGTCATGGTCAATCAGGCGCCCCTGACGCTCGGATAGCCGTGACTTGGCCATTTCCGAAATGATAGCCTCTAGTGTCGAGGCCGTAGACTCGATTGCCGCCGTGAGAGGGTAGCAGCCGAGGGTACGGAAGCGTACCGAGCGAAGTTGGGGTGTTTCGTTATGCAGTAGGCGAAAGCGGTCATCGTCGACCATCAAAAGCTGCCCGTTCCGTTCAACAACCGGGCGAAGCCTGGCGAAATACAAGGGTACGACGTTGATTTTCTCGCGTGCGATGTAGGACCAGATATCGCCTTCGGTCCAGTTTGATAGCGGAAATACTCGCATTGTTTGACCGGGACCGAGCGCCGGATTGAATAGATTCCAAAGTTCGGGGCGCTGAGCCTTTGGATCCCAGCCGTGCCGCGCATTACGGATCGAGAAGATTCGTTCCTTTGCACGAGACTTTTCTTCGTCGCGGCGTGCGCCACCGAAGGCTGCATCAAAGCCAAATTCGTCAAGGGCAGATTTCAGAGCTTCCGTCTTCATGACTTGGGTGTAGACGGATGCGGCATGGTCAAAGGGATTCATGCCGTTGGCGGCGGCTTCAGCATTGGTGCGGACGATAAGATCTAGGCCCAGTTGTTTGACTGTTGTATCGCGATGCAAAATCATTTCGCTAAACTTCCAGCCCGTATCGATGTGCAATAGCGGAAAGGGAGGCTTTGCCGGATAGAAAGCTTTACGAGCAAGATGAAGCATCACGGAACTATCTTTGCCGATCGAATAGAGCATGACGGGTTTACGAAAGCCAGCCGCTGCTTCGCGGATGATCTCAATGCTTTCCGCTTCGAGTACATCGAGGTCAGAAGCGTGTTCGGTAAGGTACATGCAATGATCCTTATAGCGGCCTAGGGACTCTGGAAACAAAAAAACCTCCGGCCCGCAAGGGCCGGAGGCGATTTCAGAAAGAACCGTTTGTCAACCGCTGCAAGCGGCGAATGATTTACGGCGAAAGCCCGAGGTAGAGAGAAAATCCGGCGACTTATTTTTTTGGTTGCGGCAACTGAACCGCGACAAAAATTGCCTGATTTTCACGCATCACCCGCAGGGCGATTGCCTTGGCGTGGGCGGCTTCTGCCTTGTGGATTGCATCGATCACTTCCGCGGGATTTTTGGTATTTGCAGATCCTACACCAATGATAACATCCCCGGACTGCAATCCGGCAGCATCGGCCGGCGAGTTTGGCGCAACGTGAACGATTACAGCACCTTGCGTACTTGTTGGTAGGTGAAGTTGAGCAATATCGCTGCTTGTTAACGGTCCAATCGACATGCCCAGCTCTGGCTTTTGAGCGACTCCTGCACCAGATCCCGGCACTTGGCCCATTAGCGCGGCTTCTGGATTGCCTGGCATGGTCTCGACTTTTATCGTGGTGTGATTTTCCCGTCCGTTTCGCAAATACGTGACATGGGCGTCGTCACCTGGTTTAATCGACGATATCGCGAGAGCTAGCTTCCGTGGCGAATCGATCGGTTTGCCATTGACGTCTGTAATGACATCTCCTGGTTTGATTCCGGCCTTGGCCGCCGGAGCGTTTGGCTCGACAGCCGCGATCAGTGCGCCCGTAGGTTTGCCATCGATCATCTTTACCCCCATGGCCTGCGCCATGGCCGGCGTGATCATCTGGACTGACACACCGATAAACCCTCGAGTGACCTTTCCAAATTTAATTAGCTGGGAAGAGATCGTTTTAACCATATTGGATGGGATGGCAAATCCGATACCCACGGAACCGCCAGAAGGAGATAGAATGGCGGTATTGACCCCGATAACCTGACCTCTCTGGTTAAGGAGTGGGCCGCCTGAATTGCCTTCATTGATTGGTGCGTCAATCTGAATAAAGCTGTCGTATTCGCCGTCGCCAATGTCACGGCCGAGGGCAGACACGATACCGGCGGTGGCCGTCTCCGCCAATCCAAACGGATTGCCAATGGCGACCACCCATTCCCCCGGTGAAACCGCGGCTGAATCACCAAGCTCAAGATAGGGGAATGGCTTGTCACGGTTAACCTTAAGTACCGCTAGGTCAGTGCGAGGGTCGCGGCCGACAATCGTCGCGGCGAGCCTCTGGCCGTCTGACAAAGTCACAAAGACCGACTTGGCATTACGAACGACATGGTTGTTGGTGACGAGGTATCCTTTTGGGCTAATGAAGAAACCGGAGCCTTTTGCCTCGATGGCTTGGGGCTGCTGCGGCTGCGGGATCGGGAACGGAAACGGGAAGGGAAAGGGTGCCATACCTGGGGGTTGCCCTTGAGCCTGCTGGCCCGAGACCCTGTTGATCCTGAGATGTACTGTGACGGAAACTACCGCTGGACTGACGTCGTGGACCAATGGTGCGAAGCTGGGGATCGGTTTAAAGTCCTTTTGCACCTGTGATGTGGCATTTAAGGCGGCATCATCGGCAAAGGCATTACCGCCAGCCATCAGTGTAGCGCCGGCGAGGAGGGCGAGGGCGAGCGCTCGCATCCGCGTGGAGCGGCCTGTGGCGTTTAGCGAAGTTGTCATTCTCTCATCCTTAGGTCTACGACCGAGAATTCGGCCTTGGTTGTTTGCCGGTCCCGCTGGTGCAAAACACGACTTTGCAGGTGGGCCGCGATTGGAACGAAACATGACGAGCGCACCGTGATGTGGCGGGCTTGATGCACCTTCGATATAGACGTTAATCTAAACGTGGCCAACATGCGGGGATGAAACTCGTTTCATTCGTGCACCTCCACAAGCATGTTTTCGGCTTCTTCGGTACTTCATTTGATCACAATTACTTGTTTCGCGTTGAAATTCATCGCCACATCCCTCCGGTTAACTGTCTGTACCCTAAGAGCAAGAGTCGGAACAAATCATAAACATAGCGCCTTGCGCTATTAATGAGATGTTCCGCGACGCAGAAACGGTTCGGACGGGGTTCGAGAAGGCGCGTTTGTTGGACAGCCCGAAATGCCTGATCTGCAGCTCCATCCATCAGTCGCTTTAGTTGTTGGCTACCACGCCACCGTCGACCCCCGGCTACGCGCACTCCAGCACGGCGACGGGTCCCATTGGGTTCACGTTAACCTAGTCGACTCGTTCAACAGCCTATGCGTTGTGTCGAGGTTGGCGCCTGGCGGCCAGTTCAGCGTCAGGCAGGGCATCCGGATATTTAGGCATCCGAGGCCATTTTCCGCTTGAACCGGAAGCCCCGCAACCCGTTGGCCCAGATATGGCGCAACTTGTTGTCCGCAGTGGCGGGGGCAGACTTGGCCCCGGATTTGGGCTCGCCTCGTCAACCTGATAGTGCCCAAAGGAATTCAGCTATCAGCGTTGCTTTTTGAGCGGTTGGCTGCTCCTTGACCCAAGCGGCGAAGTAAACGGCTGAGGATCGTCAACTCGTCGAGGGAAAGTGGAGCCATCGCGTGATGGATGTCGGCTGCATGCAAAGGGAACAATGACTCGATCAGCAAGCGGCCTTCTTCCGTTAGTGCGACGCGAACGCTACGTCGGTCCTCTGGGCAGATAGTCCGGTGCACTAGTTTCCGTCGTTCAAGTTTATCGATGACGTCTGTAAGGTTGCCGGGGCTTGTCAGGATCTTGCGGCCAAGGTCACGTTGGGGAAGAGGGCCTAGGTGCAGCAGGGCCTCTAGGACGCCGAGCTGGTTAGGTGTTAGATCCGATTGATGGAGGCGACCGACCACTCGAGCCGTAACCGCGCGGCTGGCACGCAGCAGCTTTACGTATGCTTTGACCGACGTTTCAATTGCCGGATCGGTGACGCCGAACATCAGCGATTCATTAGAACTGGCAGTTGTGCGTGCTCGAGCACGTACCTCGTAACTCCTCCGAGAATGAGTTGCCGGAGACGAGAGTGAGAGTAGGCACCCATTACGAGAAGATCCGCACCGTATTCAGTAGCGGCGGCGAGAAGGCCGGCACCAACACTGCGGTCCACCGAACTAAATTCGACTACTTCCGCAGCAACGCTGTGTAAGGCGAGGTAAGACGCTAGTTTTTGTGCTGGCGGGCCTTGGCGGTGGTATTCAACCGAATGCAATATGCGAACCGAATGAGCGTCGATCAACCAAGGGAGCGAAGATGCAACGGCTGCAGAGCTTTCGGCGGTTCCATTCCATGCTACCGCAATGCGCGTGCCGAGGTTGGTGGGCTCTTCGACCGGAGCGATCAATGCTGGGCGACCTGAATCAAACAAGACGGCATGCAAAGCATCTGTGGACGCAACTTCTTCAGCTGATTTCGGATGTGGAACAATGATCAGGTCCGAGACACGAGCTTCACCTGCAACCAGCTCTTCTTCTCGTCCAATTATGGACTCGAATTGCGCTGACGCTGCGATTTTATTGGTGGACGGCGCATGCGGCCCGTGAAAATCCGGAAGTGTAATCTTCACGTCGGCATCGGCGCACATGGTTTCGAACAGGACTTTGAGCGCGTTGGCCTCTGATCGGCCGGTCTGCTCGGTGGCAGTCATCATTTCCTCGATCATTGCCCCGGACAGGCCCTCGCCGGCCAGTGGTGCTACGTCGCGGACATCGGTTCGGACATGTAAGGCCAAAAGGTGAGCGCTATGGCGTCGTGCGATTTGCAGTCCCGTGGCGACAACGGAGCGCGCGGAGGACACGCTGGTAAGAGGCAGGAGCACTTTGTGGATAGCCATGTCAATGCACCGAAATCACCCTGCTGACTTTACCGTGCCAAATGCAAATGCCACAAGTTTCTGGCACCGCGCCACCGATATTTCAACGAGTGGGGCTGGCATCGCGCATTTGTTCGGTCTCGCACGGAAGTCAGCACGATAAGGCATCTCCATCGTTAGGTCACGCCATCTTACATGTAAGACCAATGCGAAGCCACCTCAATTTGAAAATGAGTCGTCCAATGTTTGGGAAGATCATCACTAATACATTGAAGAAAGAACTGTTCTTAGCCGTTTGAGTTCTTCCAAGGCGCGGCCGGTGCCCAAGGCGACACATTGGAGAGGTTGTTCGGCCACTAAAACGGGCAAGCCGGTGGACTCGCGCAGTACTTCGTTAAGGCCCTTCAGAAGGGCACCGCCGCCGGTAAGAACGATGCCCTTGTCGACAATGTCAGCAGCGAGTTCGGGCGGCGTGTTTTCAAGCGCGACCTTGACAGCTTCAACAATCTGGCTAACCGGCTCTGTCAAGCTTTCAGCGATTTGAGCCTGACTGACTTTTACTTCGCGCGGGACGCCGTTAATCAAGTCGCGGCCTTTGACGTCGCGCGTGGGACCCGGATTGCGGGGATCCGCCCACGCGGCGCCGATGTCGAGCTTGATTCGTTCGGCTGAGGATTCACCGATTAGCAGGTTGTAGCCGCGGCGGATGTAAGAAATGATCGCTTCGTCCATCTTATCACCGCCGACGCGAACGGAGCGCGAGTAAACGATGCCTCCGAGCGAGATCACCGCGACTTCTGTAGTTCCGCCTCCAATATCGACAACCATTGATCCCGAGGGTTCGGTGACGGGAAGCCCTGCGCCAATAGCGGCAGCCATTGGTTCCTCAATGAGTAGCACTTTGCGAGCGCCTGCGCTCTCGGCGCTCTCTTGGATGGCGCGCCGTTCAACAGCTGTCGAGCCTGACGGGACGCAGATGATGATTAAGGGTGAGGCAAAGCCGCGGCGATTGTGCACCTTTCTGATAAAATGTTTTATCATTTCCTCAGCCACGTCGAAATCGGCGATGACTCCATCGCGGAGTGGACGGATCGCAGAAATGTTGCCCGGGGTGCGGCCGAGCATATGTTTGGCCTCCTCGCCGACGGCGAGAACCTGTTTTCGGCCCTTAACTTCAGCAATGGCAACCACAGACGGCTCGTTCAGAACGATGCCACGGCTTCTCACATAGACGAGCGTGTTTGCGGTACCCAGATCGATCGCCATATCAGCCGACATAAGGCCCAGTAGTCGAGACAACATGCAACCCTTCCTATGCGGCCGGATTGAGTCAAAGGACAGAACTAGCGACAGCGAAAACGCTGTAGTGAGAACCGGACCGCACGCGCGACGGATTACAGTCAGTATCGCCTTGTCACAAGCCTGTTCGGATGATTAAAACGCGAGAAAATAATTCTTCGCGGAACTCTCGAATTGACTAAGTGGACCGCAATATATGGAACAAAGTACGAACATGATGCTTCGCGCTTTCGATGAGATGTTTCCGAACGAGGATGCCGTACGGGCGTGGTTCGAGAAAGCACGATGGCCGAGCGGCCCTGAGTGTTATCATTGCGGCGCGATCGGCAAAGCGCTATCCGGTCTTCGCCGGTGTGTGGTGGAAGCGAACGCTTCGGTAATGGCGGACGGGCTTCCCGCCTACAAGCATATTGGCAAGGGACAAGCACATTTCCCGGTCGAACATGACGGATGCCTGGAGACGCAGGGCAGGTGTCTCGACCGGAGCGTCGATTTGCCGACCATGGAGCGGGGGGCGGAACATTGTGGTGCTGTTGCTCGCCTATGACCATCACCTCTATCCGCGTGGGCAGGTCAGCAGGATGTTTTCGTGACCGAAGCTTCGGACATGACAGGCAAGTTCCAATTCGGCGTTGCCACCGGGATCGGTGTAGCTTGCGCTGCACGCCGTGCGGCCGATCGGCCCGAGTGAGATGCGATGGCGCTTGACTTCGGGCTGTCACCTTGTTCGCGGACGACGATGGCCAATTGCTGCCCAGCGATTGGCTAAAGGTGCTTATGGCGTCTCGCCTCGTTCGTGTCCTACGTCACCATCAGGAGCCGAGTTCACATGAACGCAGTGTTGCGGCGGCGATCGCCTCGCTAATTGTACGAGGCCAACCTGAGTCCGCCATTAGAATTGCGAGAGCCCGCTCAGTGGTGCCTGCCGGGCTGGTAACGGCGCGGCGAAGCGATGCGGCATCTTCAGAGGTGGACTCAAGAAGTTTAGCGGCACCAATTATTGTTTGGCGTGCGAGCGTACGGGCGAGGCTTGGACATAAACCTTGTTCAATACCGGCTCGCTCCAGGAGTTCCACCAGCAGAAAGACGTAAGCCGGTCCCCCGCCAGAGATCGCAGTGACGGGGTTGAGCTGTGTTTCATCGACGACGAATTCGACGTGGCCAATAGTGGAAAGAAGCAGCTGGGCTAGGTTTCTTGCCGGCAAAGAAACGTGTGGGCCAACGCAAGCGACACTGATACCAGCACGGATTGCCGCTGGCGTGTTTGGCATTGCGCGGACGACAGCAGCAGTGTCGCCGAGGGTGGCACGTAGCCATGCGATCGTACGGCCGGCCATTATCGAAATAAAAACAGATGAGCCTGCAAAGCGACGGAGGGGCATTAAAGCGTCGGAAGCCGTTTGCGGTTTCACCGCCACGATAATCGCGTCAGGTGTGAAGCCAGCGGGAATTTGATCTGCATCACGGATCACAAGCAAATCGGGACCCGCAAGAGCATCGGTGATTGGCGACGGATCGATCAGCACGCTTGGCGCCATGCCGTATTCTCGCCAGCTGGAAAGCATCGCGCTTCCCATATGACCACCACCAATGAGGAGTAGCGGTGGCAGTCGTGTGGACTGATCCGTCATGCCTCCCCGATGCACTCCAACATGGCAGCCGCCAGAGCATCATCTGGTGTTCTGCCGCCCCAGAGGACGAACTGGAACGCAGGAAAGAACCGTTCGCATTCCGTAACAGCGATATCGACCATGTCCTCAACACTTTCGGCCGAGGCGCTGGTTACCCCCCGAAGCAGGACGGAATGGCGAAATACCGGCATGCCATCATCTGGGTCCATGCCAAAGTGACCAATCCAGAGCTTTTCATTGGCGCGCGCAAGCAGCTCGTATAAGGCGCCGCGTCGCCTTTCTGGCGCCTTGAGGTCAAATGTGCACGAAAAATGCATGACAGCGATGTCACGCGACCATGAGAAATAAAGACCGTAGTCGCACCAACGACCCGGAACTTCCGCCGCGATTTCACAATCACTGCGCCGATCGAAGAGCCAGTCATTACTAGAAATAACTTGCTCGACGATATCCAGCGGATTGGCGGTTTGATCGGATTGGTTCGTGGCGAGGGCGGCCATCACGATACTCCTCTTCAGTCGGGCCAACCGGATAGGCAGATTAAGCCAATACCCGGCAAGACGCTGTGCGGCATGAACGTCGCGAATCGGAGTCTAGCGGAGTTTTCTTTGTATCCGCAATGCAGTGTTGAGCTCTTTGTTGATGGAAGACGAGGCAGAATTGCAATGTCGCTCAGGGTGCAGCCTTCGTGCTTTTGCGAGCTTGCGCGCGTATGACCCGACGTTTTAGGGCACGAGCCGCGGCAGGTAATTTCCTGGCAGGGGTAGAAATTAGGAAGGCATCAAGGCCGCCTTTGTGTTCGATTGTGGAAAGCCCACGTGGTGTCACCCGAAGCCGCACGGGGACACCTAATGCGTCTGATTGCAGTGAAGAATCCTGCAAATTAGGCAGGAAACGCCTCCGCGTTTTGTTGTTGGCATGGCTCACGTTGTTACCGGAGAGCACCTTTTTGCCGGTGATGTCACAGCGCCTAGTCATTGCAAACTTTCACTAATTTCGGGCCAGTCTGAAGTCAGAACGTCTACCTCGACAACGCAGGAGCATGCCAAGGTTGCGGGGTATATCGCGAAAAAAGAGGAGGCGGTCAAGCTGTCGATTCCGCTCTTCAGGATCTACGCAAGCCTGCTTGCCGTGATTAAAGTTAGGCAGCGAAGTTGCTGATTGTACAGGGTCGACGAAACCCGTTTCAGGCGGGGTTTGCGGCCAATCGCTTGAGGTTCCTGGCGACGTTGAGATTGCGGCTGGTTTCGTATCCGCATTCATCGCGGTGGATCGCTGACTACGGCCGGTCCACGCCAGAGGTCCTATAGGAGGAACAGGTTTGCTACTTGTCTGCAGGATCCAGGGTGGAGCGTTGGGCGCCGGCGATCAGCATTTGGAGGAATCCTCGACCGCCTTGTGCATGCCATAGAGCGGAGAGGCTCCATCGGGTAGTGATCATGCGTATATAAAGGCAGCGGGTTCCTTGAGATCGCGACTTGACTTCGGTCGCACGGAAGGATGCTCGTGGGGGTGGTACATCCAGTGTTCTTCAACTGTACTGGACACGTATACGGGTGCGAAGGACTTGGCGCAAAAATGAATTGGCTCCTTGGAGAAAGGGCTGCATTGGTTCTGCCGAGAAGCAGTCCAAAAATTACTTATATAGAGATGCCGGCGAGCATCATGATTTTTTGCCAATGTCTGGTACTGACAGGCATGACGGACAGCCGTGATTGGCGAACTAGCGCAAAATCGGTGAACAAGGGATCAGCCTTCAGCGTGGCAAGGCTTATCGGCTTGGGCAGGGATCGAACAGCTTTCATGTCAACGGCGACCCAGTCTCCCGAAATGGCTGTTGGGTCGGGATAAGCTTCTCGAACTACCTCGACGATACCGACAATCTCGCGACCGACGTTGGAATGGTAGAAAAGCGCGAGGTCACCGATGGCCATTGCCCTAAGATTTGCCTTAGCCGCATGATTGCGTACTCCAGTCCACGGCTCGACATCGCTTGCTACTTGCTGGTTCCATGAGAAGGACGCAGGTTCGGATTTTACCAACCAGGTTTTCACGCGGTAACCACTCCGTTACGAACAACGGTACGAAATGCAAGCATTTCGACTTTACCAAACAAACCCGCTTTTGCATAAGGGTCGTTCTCGATCAGATGCGTGGCGATTTCGCGGTCTGTCACATCGTATACGATGACGCTCCCGCAAGGTTCGCCTGCTTTATCGATAATGGGGCCTGCGAACACGATGTAAGCGGAAATGCTTTTTAGGTATTCGAGGTGTTGTGGGCGTATCGCCTGTCGAATGGTGAACGCGTCTGGCTTGTCACGAGCGATCAGGATAAACTGCATGTAACTTCTTCCAAGTTTCCTAAACGAGCGAATGATATGGTATCGAAACCGCTATATTCTTTGCCATAGAGCGATCATATTGCAAAACCTCTCAGGAGGAGATGCATGCACGTCGATGCATTTTGGGATAGCACGGCGTATATCGGTGCTTCCGCCAGTTTTCCGATCCGATTTTAGGCCAGTCGATCTTTAACTTTCTACTACATGCGAGGTAGCGAGATGATTTGTCTGGTCAGCACCGTCACGCTGTTTGATAATACGTTGTTTAAACGCGGATGACAGCTTTTACTACAGTTGCCGCTAATGTTGGACTGCCTCGAAGCGCCCCGACATCGAAAGGACATAGACACTGAAGCGCCTGGACGAAGGTGTGTGCTAGAGACCTGTTGCCTGCTTTTGGCATGCCGAAGTGTATTGGGAAGGCCATGCCCGTGTTGATGGGGCTCTACGCTGAACACTTCATTCGGCGGTTTCCTCCGGCGGAATTTTTTCCTGTGATTTCCTCGCCGCCCCGAGGGTCGTTCATAGGGAAGGGAACTACCAAGTTGACGTAGTGAGCACCGAATCTGGTGCTTTGGTCTGACTGCCATCCAGACTGCGTTGTGTGTTTCCACGAAGCAGGGTTTGGACGATCGCGGGCCGGCGGTGGACCCTCTCCCACCGGTCTGGTGAGCGAAGGGCGCCAGGTGTAGGAAGGGACGCCACCGCTATCACGCGATGGGCTTCCCTGCTTCAGAAGGATGGCACCTGCGGCGCGGATGTCGAGAACAATGACACTACCCAATCTGGCGGCGGAATGAGCTAACCCGATAATGCCCATTATTGGGGGGTGGCCTGTTCGACCGAAACGATTTTAGCTGGATTGCCACAGTTCGTGGCCGTTGCTAATTGCATGACTGTCGGAGCGTAGCGCAGCCTGGTAGCGCATCAGTCTGGGGGACTGGGGGTCGTGGGTTCGAATCCCGCCGCTCCGACCATTAGAACGAGGTCCGTTCCGGACACATAGGTGACACCCTCGTGCCGAGCAGGTTGTCGATGGGTTGCAAGATTTCCTGCTCCAGATCGATGTAGGCCAGATCATGGTGCATGAAGAGGACAAGCCAAAAGCCGCCGTCGACTTCCTTGAGGCCGATTGAACCGGCCCCGATCTGCAGGCCGAACCTCGGCGACAAGCGAGTTCCATTTACAAGTGCCTCGTAAATCGGGCATGGGGTGATCCTGCAACTTTGCAGTTGCGTCTGATACAAGCGCGTCAACTACAATTTGACTTCCTTTCCATTCTGCCACACCCGGAACACATGCGTCATTTTCTTGATTTTGAAAAAGCGGTCGCTGAGCTGGAGGCGAAGATTGACGAGCTGCGCCGGATGACCGACCCCGGTGAGCTAAATATCGCTGAGGAGGTGGCGCAGCTCTCGGATAAGGCAGAGCGCCAGCTGCGTGCGATCTACAGTAAACTCACTGCTTGGCAAAAGACTCAGGTGGCTCGCCACCCAGAACGACCGAAAGCTAAGGACGTAATATCTGGCCTGATCACAGATTTTACGCTGCTATCGGGCGATCGCGCCTTTGGCGAAGACGCTGCCATCGTTGCTGGCCCAGGGCGCTTTCGTGGTGATCCGGTCATGGTAATCGCTATTGAGAAAGGGTCAGATCTCGAGTCCCGCCTCAAACATAATTTTGGGTCCCCGCGACCTGATGGATACCGAAAGGCGCGCCGGTTGATTGAAATGGCTGGGCGCTTCGGGTTGCCGATCCTGTCGTTCGTTGACACGTCAGGAGCTTATCCCGGGATTGATGCTGAGGCGCGCGGGCAAGCTGAGGCAATCGCGCGCGGCATAGATGCGTGTTTGGCAGCTCCCGTACCGTTCGTTGCTTCGATCATCGGGGAAGGGGGGTCGGGTGGAGCCATCGCGATCGCCGCGGCTGACTTTGTGCTAATGTTTGAGCATGCGATTTACTCGGTAATTTCTCCGGAAGGTTGTGCTGCGATATTATGGGAAGATCGGGCGAATGCTGCACAAGCTGCCGAGGCAATGAAGATTACTGCACAGGATTTGAAGCGGCTAAACATTATCGATCGCATTGTCCGGGAGCCGCTGGGTGGGGCAAACCGTGATCCTAGGGCCGCAATCGCAAGCCTTGGTGAGGCGATTGCGGGTGCACTCAAGCCTCTTCAGGGGCTGACGCCTGAGGCGCTTCGCGCGAAACGGCGTGAGAAATTCCTCGCCATGGGCCAGAGTCAGTTAGGCTGAAAACGCGGCGCGATTCGCCTACTTGGTCCGTCCGAACATCTTGTCGAGGTCGCTGCGCGTTAGCCGTAATACTGTCGGCCTGCCGTGCGGGCACGTTTGTGACCGCGGGGTAGCTTCCATCGCGCGCAACAATGCGGACATCTCTGCGTGGTTTAGCCTGCGTCCTGCGCGGATGGAGTGATGACAGGCCATGCGCGTCAGAACCGCGTCAAGGCGGTCCGAGAGTACTGTCGAGTCCCCATATTCGTTTAATGTGTCGGCGATATCACGGACCAGCGCAGTTGGGTCGGCATCGCCGAGGACGGCCGGCATCGTGCGCACCATGATGGCACCGGGTCCGAACCCTTCGATCTCTAAGCCAAGTTCTCTGAGCGAATCGGCAGCGGCGAGAAGGCGGCGAGCATCGGTGGCTGGAAGATCAACGGGTATGGGTGACAGGAGCGCCTGCGGCGTGATTCCCAAGCCCGCGCGCTCATCGCGCATGCGTTCCTGAGTCAGTCGTTCATGAGCGGCGTGCTGGTCAACTAGGACGAGCGTATCCTCGCTAGCCAATGCAAGAATGTATGTATTGAAGATCTGTGCAATTGGTGCGCCAAGCGGAAAGTGATGCATGGTCTCACCATCCGCCAGGGCATCAACATGCAGACTTCGTATCGCTGGTACGCCGAGATCGAAGCGAGACTGACTTTCCTCTCCTGAAGGCGTGCGACCGCTTGGCGGCATGAAATACCGAGACTGAACCGATGGTAGAGGAATGTTTCGTTGTGAAATTGGTGTGGCTACTGCTTCGCGGACTGTCTTTATCACCAACGCACGTACCGAGTCCGCGTCCGCGAACCGGAGTTCCGCTTTCGCAGGGTGCACGTTTACATCCAGCTGCCTGTGAGGGAGCTCCAACCATAGCGCGGCCAATGGATGGCGGCCAGCTGGTATGGTGTCACGATACGCCAGCCGAAGGGAAAGCCGCAGAAGCTGGTCATGCACGGACCGGTCGTTCACAATGAGATGTACGTGGCGTGCCGTGCTACGCGTCAGCTCGGCCGGGCTGACAAAGCCAGTGAGCTGCAAATCTCCATGTTCCGCTCCAACCGGCAAGAGGTTCTGAGAGTTCTCTTTTCCAAATAGACTAGCGAGTCTCGCGGTCCGATCTTGGCTCGGTAGATCAAATTCCACGATACCATCGACGGTAAGAGTAAATGAAATCTGCGGGGCAGCGAGGGCAAGACGGCGCACTATTTCGGCACACGCAGAGCTCTCGGCACGAACTGATCGGAGAAATTTCCGCCGTGCTGGCGTAGCAAAAAATAGGTCTTCGACGACAGCGCGTGTGCCGAACGGTGCTGCAGCCGGCTCGATTGTCCCGATGGCACCACCAGCAACACGGATTCGGGCTGCAACATCCTGACCTCTTGGCCGAGACGTTAAGCTGAGATGCGCCACGGCCCCGATCGAGGGGAGCGCTTCACCGCGGAAACCCAGCGTCGTTATCCTTACCAACGCAGAGTCGTCCAACTTGGAGGTTGCGTGCCGTTCAATTGCGAGGGCCAATTCATTTTCCGGAATGCCGGCACCGTCATCACGTACATCGATTCGCGTAATTCCGCCGTCGAAAACCGCGATCTCAATACGGTGGGCGCGCGCGTCAATGGCGTTCTCCACCAATTCTTTCAAAGCGGCGGCGGGGCGTTCGATTACTTCCCCAGCTGCGATCCGATTGACGGTCGTAGAGTCGAGTCGTCTGATGACCATTCAGGATTTTAACCCGGCTCCGTGTCTCATGTCCAAGGGCCAGTGAAACGGGATGACGTGCTGCGCACTGGTGGGTGGCGTAGCACAAGTGTAGGCTGTATCAGCTCGGCTCGCATTCATGCCGGCGCGCGATTGAAGCGTCCTGGTAGGTGCAGAGCGACTTGCGGGTGAAGTTTCATAAAACTAGGTTTGCAGCGGCTGAACGAGAGCGGACATCCCGGAGGCTGTCCACCGGCAAGGCGCATAGCCACAAATATACACCAAAAATGATTATATCATAGATGTTCCTGATATCGAACAACGGTACGCAAGATGTTTTATAAATAACAAAGAATCTGTGCAAAATATCCTGAGTAACGCAAAAAGAAGGTGTATTGTTTGCGGCCATCGGCAAACGCGTTAGTGAAACTGATCTGGCGTCAACAAAATCTTTGGATCGCACTCGTAGTGAGCTAGGAGGGTGCATATATGGTAAACATCCACATGTTCGTGGTGCCACGGTGGCCGAGACGGCGTCTAATTCGTAGCGATAACCCGTTAATTTCGTGTCGGGGGCAACCAATGGCAGCGGATTTCGTTTGACCCGGTGTGTGACAAGCGCTTCTATTCAGGGTGTGGCAGGATAGCGTGGGCGGCGTAGCCGTCCTTGCGTGTCGGCTTCAGTGCGGGATCTGTTGCTGTTCGATATACTGGCGGATGATGCTGATGGGGGCGCCGCCGCACGATGAGGCGAAGTAGGATGGCGACCACAAGACGCCTTTGTGGTAGAAACGCCGGGCGATGTCCGGTCTTTCGTTGCGCAGCACGCGGCTTGAGGCTCCCTTGAGACTGTTCACCAGTGAAGACACGGATACTTTTGGTGGATAC